>NZ_JBIVVI010001915.1:0-1000 GCF_044757675.1 Kitasatospora sp. NPDC091257 | reverse complement strand
CCGCGACGACGATCTTCGCGGAGGTGGTGGCGCGGGTGGGGGCGGCCGCGTTAGAGCTTGCGAAGTCCACTGAGGACCCTTTCGAGCAGCGTGACATCGGGCGTTCCGCCCGACTCGCCCGCGGCGGCGGGCTGGTGGATGGCGACGAGACCGGCCTCGGCAAGGTCGGCGACGAGGATGCGGGCGACACCGAGCGGCACGCCGGCCAGTGCGGAGATCTCCGCGATGGACTTGACCTCGCGGCAGAGGCTGACGATCCGGGCGTGCTCGGGCAGCAGTCCGCTGGCCCGGTCGGCCGAGCCGGTCGTGGAGATCAGGGCCTCGATGGCGAGCTGGTACCGCGGGCGGGTCCGGCCGCCGGTCATCGCGTACGGGCGGACCAGCGGCTGCTGCTCGTAGCCGTCGGACTGCTGCCCGCCGTAGCCGCTGCCGTACCCGTTGCCGTACGAGCCGGCGGGTGTCGAAGGCGGGGTCATGGGTCCTCCTAGTGCTGCAGCCTTGAGCAGCCGGTTCCAGCTGGGGCGGTGCCAGCTGAGGCGAGATCAGCTGCCTGAGGGTAGCTGAGGGTGGTTCGCCGGGTCCGGTCGGGTCGGACCCGGCGAGGGCAGGTGGGACGGGGTGGACGGATCCGCGCGGGAGCCCCGGGTCAGTGCAGGAGACTGCCCTGGAGTTCCGCGCGGAGTGCGGGGGTGAGGACGGCGCCGGCCCGGTCGACGAGCAGGGCCATCTCGTAGCCGACGAGGCCGATGTCGGAGTCCGGGGCGGCCAGGACGGCCAGCGCCGAGCCGTCGCTGACGGCCATCAGGAACAGGAACCCCCGCTCCATCTCGACCACGGTCTGGTTGACCTCGCCGCCCTCGAAGATCCGGCTCGCACCGTTGGTCAGCGAGGTGAGACCGGAGGCGACCGCCGCCAACTGGTCGGCCCGGTCCCTGGGGAAGCCCTCGGACATGCACAGCAGGAGGCCGTCCGCGGAGACCACCACGGTGTGGGACACCCC
>NZ_JBIVVI010001914.1:0-1014 GCF_044757675.1 Kitasatospora sp. NPDC091257 | reverse complement strand
GCCCGCGTCCAGGGCAGCCGGCCCACCCCCTACCGCACCTCGATGAGCATTCCCCCGCTCACCCCCACAGCCTGGGACGCGCTCCTGGACACGGTCGCCGGCCGGGCCGGGCACATCGCCGCCCTGCTGGAGCGCGACATGCCCCCCACCCTCGCCGACGACGCAGTCCGAGCCGGCGCGCATCTGCTGCCGACACCACGTGAGCCCACCCCCACCTGTTCCTGCCCGGACTGGGGCGACCCGTGCAAGCACGCCGCCGCGCTCTACTACCAGGTCGCCCGGCTCCTCGACCGCGACCCGTTCGTCCTGCTCCTCCTGCGCGGCCGCGGCCAGAACGAGATCATGGCCGACCTGCACCGCCGCAACGCCGGCCACAGCACCGCCACCTCCAGCCCGCCGCCGGCGGGCGTGCCCGCCCGGGACGTATTCGCCGCCGCCCGCACCGGCCTTCCGCCGCTGCCCCCACCCGCTTTCCCCGTCGACCAGCCCGGCCAGGTCGCCCGCCTGTACCACGCCGCCGACTCGGTCCCCGGCCTCGACCCGGCCGCCCTGGAGTTCCTGGCCGCCGACACCGCCGCCCGCGCCACCCACCTGCTGCAGCAGGCACTGCAACAGGACACGCAACAGACCCTGCACGTCCCAACAACCCTCCCCGTCGCCAACGACCTGATCCGCCTGGCCGCAGCCCGACCGCCGGACGGGATCGTCACGCGCCTGGTCTTCGGCGGCCGACGCACCCCCCAGTCCCTGTCCCGCGCGGCCCGAGCCTGGGAATACGGCGGCCCAATGGCCCTAGCCGTCCTCGACGAACCCTGGCACGCGGATCCACGCCGCCTGGACACGGCCCGCGAGGAGATCCGCAACGCCTGGAACACCCAGGAGGCACCCAGGATCGGCGTGAAGGACAACTGGATCACCATCCCGAAACACGACGCCCAGCTGCGCCTCGGCACCTGCGGGCGCCTCTGGTACCCCTACCGTCGCGATCACGGCACCTGGTCGCCGGCCGGGTAC
>NZ_JBIVVI010001913.1:0-1014 GCF_044757675.1 Kitasatospora sp. NPDC091257 | reverse complement strand
CCCTGCTGGCCGCCGCCCGGCACGACGGCGTCAGCGTCATCCGCAACGCCTCGCCCAACTACATGGTCCAGGACCTCTGCTTCTTCCTGGAGAAGCTGGGCGTGAGGATCGAGGGCATCGGCACCACCACCCTCACCGTGCACGGCGTCCCGCAGATCACCTGCGACGTCGACTACACCCCGGCCGAGGACCCGGTGGAGGCGATGAGCCTGCTGGCCGCCGCCGTCGTCACCTCCTCCGAGCTGACCGTCCGCCGGGTGCCGATCGAGTTCCTGGAGATCGAGCTCGCCGTGCTGGAGGGCATGGGTCTCGACTACGACCGCACCCCCGAGTACCGGGCCCACAACGGTCACACCCGGCTGGTCGACCTCACCGTGCGCCCGTCCAAGCTGACCGCGCCGATCGACACCATCCACCCGATGCCGTTCCCCGGCATCAACATCGACAACGTGCCGTTCTTCGCCGCCATCGCCGCGGCCGCGCACGGCACCACGATGATCCACGACTGGGTGTACGACAACCGCGCGATCTACCTGACCGAGCTGACCCGCCTCGGCGCCGACGTCAAGCTCCTCGACCCGCACCGGGTGCTGGTCCAGGGGCCGACCCGGTGGCGCGCCGCCGAGATGATGTGCCCGCCGGCCCTGCGCCCCGCCGTGGTCATCCTGCTCGCCATGCTCGCCGCCAAGGGCACCTCGGTGCTGCGCAACGTCTACGTCATCAACCGCGGCTACGAGGACCTCGCCGAGCGCCTCAACTCCATCGGCGCCCAGATCGAGACCTTCCGCGACATCTGAGAAACCGGACGGAACGTCATGTCACTGACCGGCCTCACCCGTTGAGGCCGGTCGGCAGCACGGCGACCTCCAGGCCGGTGTCCAGGTAGTCCACGAACACCGGGTTGTTCAGTGCCGAGGGCGAGCGCCGTTCCCGGACCAGCCGGACCGCCTCGCCGCTCTCGTGGCCGAGGCCGATCAGCGCCTGCGCCGCCACCAGGCCCGAGCGGTTGTACCC
>NZ_JBIVVI010001912.1:0-1014 GCF_044757675.1 Kitasatospora sp. NPDC091257 | reverse complement strand
TCAGGTTTTTGATGGAGGAGGCAACCTGGGAGGGCCTGCCGAGGTTTGCCGAGGCGAGGTCGGTGAGGCCGGCGGCGTCGTTGAAAACCCACTGCGTTCCGCCTTGGTCGGGGTCCTCGTAGAGGCAGAAGTAGTTGGCGGGCGGGCCGTGGTAGACGTTGGCGGATGTGACGTGGTCCTCGAGGCCGGGGGTAGTGACGTTGACGTTGGTGCCGGGGTAGACGAGCTGACTGGTGCCGGTGCCGTTGGCGTTCTGGAACATCTCCAGGGTGTACTTTGTCTGATTTGAGCACCTGGAGATCACGCTTGAGAGGTCATGGAAAACGGCGGTATTGGTGAAGCTTGTGAGGCCGGCGGTGTCCTTGAACAGCCACTGTCTGGCGAGTCCAGTAGTGTGCTCGAAGAAGCAGAAGTAGTTGGCGGGCGGACCATGGTAGACGTTGACGGATGTGACGCGGTTCTCGAGGCCGAGGGCGTAGACGTTGACAGTGGTGTCGGGGTAGACAAGCTGACTGGTGCCGGTGCCGTCGTTGTTCGAGAACAGTTCGATGGTGTACCAGGTCTGGTTGCTGACGGACGAGATCACGCTGGAGGCGTCACCATAGAGGGCTGTGTCGGTGATGGCGATGACGCCGGCGGGGTCGGTCGTGAGCGCCCGGAATACCCACTGCCTGCCGGTGCAGAACGTATTTTCGTAGAGGCAGAAGTAGTTGTTAGGCGGGGCATGGTAGACGTTGAAGGACTTGACATTGTTGTCGAGGCCGGGAGCGGTGATGTCGACAGCGGTGCCGGGGTAGACGAGTTGGCTGAGGCCGCTGCCGTCCTTGACAGAAAAGAGTTCGATGGTGTAGCTAGTTCGATTGCAGACCGAGGAGATCAGTAAGGCGGCACCGATGTAAAGACTCGTGGATGTGATATCGGTGAGGCCTTCGGTGTCCTTGAACACCCACTGCATTCCACTCTGGTTGAAGTCTGAATAGAGGGCGAAGTAGTTCGGGGGTGGGGTGTGGTAGA
>NZ_JBIVVI010001911.1:0-1017 GCF_044757675.1 Kitasatospora sp. NPDC091257 | reverse complement strand
GCTGCAACTGTCCCACCTGGCCAAGTAGGCGTCCCAGCAGATCACCGGGGACGGCGCGCAGGTGGAGGCCGAAGTAGGCGGTGAGGTAGGCGCGTTGGGCGGCGACGGCGCGCTGGGGGTCGCCGGTGCCGAGGAAGTGTTCCAGCTGGTCGGCGGGCCAGGAGAAGACGCTCTGGCCCTGGGGGACGAGGAGTTGGAGGTCGCAGTAGGACAGGTGTCCTGAGCGGGTGAGGGTCAGGCGGCGGCGCCAGCCGGTCAGGTGCGGCCACAGGGTGTCCCACATGGCGTCGCGGGCGGGGCTGTCCCAGGTGGAGGCCATCAGCAGCAGGGGGCGGTCCTGGTCGGCGGTGGCGCTGGTGCCGAACAGGGGGCCGTCCAGGACGGCGCCGGCGCGGATGCGCGGGTCGTCGTGCAGGGCCTGGGCGGTGGTGGCGCCGCCCATGGAGTGGCCGAACATGCCGACGGCGTCGAGGTCGAGGGCGGTGTGGAGGCCGGCGGGCAGCGGGCCGCTTTCGAGGCGGTCGAGCAGGCAGCGGGCGTCGGCGGCGCGGTAGGCGACGATCTCGGCGTCGGTCATCGCCTGGACGCGGGCCTTGTCGCGCACTTCGAGGCGGTGGCCGGGGAATTCGACCTCGCCGGCGTCGTAGGTGTGGTCGACGGCGGCGACGACGTGGCCGTGGGAGGCGAGTTCCTCGGCGAGGGCGGTGTTGAAGGCGCTGTCGGCGCCGGAGCCGTGGGAGTTGAGGACCACGGGGTGGCGGCGGCCGCGGTCGGCGGGCACGTTCGGGCGGGCGTGGGTGGTGGGCCAGGTGAGGCGGGCGTCGGGGACGGCGAAGTAGGCGGCCTGCAGGTGGGCGGTCTCGGCAGGGTTCATCCACGGCGCGTACGGGCCCCGGGCGCCGGGCGCGGCCGGGTACCAGAGGCGGGCGCGCAGTTCGCGCGGGCGCGGCGCGGGGGCCCAGGCGTCGGTGCGGGTGGCGTCGGTCAGGTACAGCAGGGCGGTGCCGACGGGGTGGG
>NZ_JBIVVI010001910.1:0-1018 GCF_044757675.1 Kitasatospora sp. NPDC091257 | reverse complement strand
GCACCGGCTGCACCACGTCCACCCGTTCCAGGGAGGGTGCCCCGGGCGCGCCCTCCAGGACGGCGGGGAGCCGCCAGTCGACGTGGGCGCGGAGGGCGGTGTCGCAGGCGGCGAGGCGGTCCCGGAACACGGGGCTGGTGGCGAGCAGGTCCCGCGCCATGCCGGCCCACTGGGAGCCCTGGCCGGGGAACACCAGTGCCGTCCGGCCCTCGACGACCCGGCCGGTGCCCGCGACGACGTCGGCGGGCGTGGCCGGGGCGGTGGAGGGGTCCGTGCCCGGCCCGGACAGGGCGGCGAGGCCGTCCAGCAGTGCGGGGCGCCCGTCGCCGATCACCACGGCCCGGTGTTCGAAGGCGGACCGGGTGGTCGCCAGCGAGAGCCCGATGTCGGCCGCCCGTGCGGGCGCGTCCGTGGCGAGCCGGGCGCGCAGCCGGGCCGCCTGGTCCCCGAGCGCGGACGCGGTGCGGCCGGACAGCACCCAGGGCAGCACGGCCCCGGGCGCGCCCGCCCCGGCTGCGGTGTCCGGGCCGTCGGTCGCTGCTTCCGGTCCGTCGGCCTGTTCCGGCTCCGGTGCCTGTTCGAGGACGACGTGCGCATTGGTGCCGCTCATGCCGAACGAGGACACCCCGGCCCGGCGCGGCCGGTCGACGGCGGGCCAGTCGCGGGCCTCGGTGAGGAGTTCGACGGCGCCCGAGGACCAGTCGGCGTGCGGGGTGGGCGCGTCCACGTGCAGGGTGCGGGGCAGGACGCCGTGCCGCAGCGCGAGCACCGTCTTGATGACCCCGGCGACCCCGGCGGCGGCCTGGGTGTGCCCGATGTTCGACTTCAGCGACCCCAGCCACAGCGGACGCCCGGCGGGCCGGTCCTGGCCGTAGGTGGCCAGCAGCGCGTCGGCCTCGATCGGGTCGCCGAGGGTGGTCCCGGTGCCGTGTGCCTCCACCGCGTCGACCTCGGCGGCGGTCAGTCCGGCGTCGGCGAGGGCCGCCCGGATGACCCGCTGCTGGGAGGGGCCGTTGGG
>NZ_JBIVVI010001909.1:0-1020 GCF_044757675.1 Kitasatospora sp. NPDC091257 | reverse complement strand
GTCGTCACCCGGGTGGGGGCGGTGTGACGGAGGACGAGGCCCGTCCGGCGCCGGACCCCGCCCCGGCGCCGGACCTCGCGGACCCGAACCCGACGGACCCGGGCCCCGCCGCGGACCCCGCCGCGGGCCCTGGCCCGGCACTCGGCCGGGCCGAACTGCTGGCCCCGTTCCGGCCCGGCCGCGGCGAACTGATCGGCATCGAGGTCGAGTGCGGCCTGGTCGACCCGGTCACCGGACTGGCCGCCCGCTACGACGGCGACCGCGGCGTGCTGGCCGTCCTGGAGGCCGTGCTGGCCAGGTGGGGCGGCGAGCGGCAGGAGGACGCCGGACGGCTCACCGGGGTCCGGCTCCCGGACGGCAGCCAGATCACCCTGGAGCACGGCGGCCAGATCGAGTACTCCTCGACGCCCGTCCCGTCCGTGGCCAGGGCGGTGGACGACATGCGCGCCGCCCTGGAGCAACTCGCCGAGCTGGTCGGCCGGTTCGGCCTCGCCCTGCTGCCCGGCGCCTACCTGCCCTTCGACCGGCTCGCCGACATGCGGTGGGTGCCGATGACCCGGGGCGCCATCATGCGGGACTACTTCACCGGGCTCGGCGAGCCCGGCAGCCGCGCCCGGTACGTGATGGCACTGTCGCTGTCCACCCAGGTCACCCTGGACTACCTCTCCCCCGCCGACTTCACCCGCAAGCTGCGGATGCAGACCGCCGCCGCCCCGGTGATCTCCGCCCTGCTCGTCAACTCGCCTCTGCAGGAGGGAAGTTCCTCCAGCGAGCGGCTGTCCCACCGGTGCTGGGCCTGGCTGCGGATGGACCCCCGCCGGGGCGGAGTGCTGCCGCCCGCGCTGCGCCCCGACGTCACCGTCGGGTCCGTCGTCGACTGGGCGCTCGACATCCCGCTGATCCACTACCGCACCCCGGACGGCCGCTACCACCCGGCTCCCCCCGGGCGCACCTTCGCCGAACTGCTCCGGCACGGCTACCCGGACGGCTCGCGGCCGACCCCGGCCCACTGGAGGGCCC
>NZ_JBIVVI010001908.1:0-1021 GCF_044757675.1 Kitasatospora sp. NPDC091257 | reverse complement strand
GTGTTGCGGGGCCCGCCCGGGCCCGCGGCCCGCGCCACCGGCCGGGTCCGTCCTCAGCCGGAGGGCTCGTCCCACTGGGTGGCGGCCCGGTTGCCGGTGCCGTCGCAGGTGCGGCAGATCTCGTCCCGGTAGGCGTGCTTGGCCCCGGTCGCGTCCACCCGGTAGCGCACGTACACCCCGGTGCCGTCGCAGAGGAAGCAGTTGCCGCCCCCGCCGCCCACCTCGGTGGTGCCGGTGCCCTGGCAGGTCCGGCAGCTGAGACCGGCGGTCCGGCCGGTGCCCGCGCAGATGCGGCAGACCGTCGTCATCGGCTTCCTCCCTCGCGCGGAATCGGCTCGGCGCCGTCCGCGAGGGCCCGGCGCCACCGGTCATGGTAGTGCTGACGGCCCCCGGGCAGCCCCGGATCCGTCCCGGTTGAATACGATCTGACGATCAGTCGGTAGCGCCGGGGGCACGGCCTCACTCGGGCAGGCCCTCGCGGACCCGCCGGGAGACCGAGATCAGCTGGAGGTCGAGCAGCCCGGGCGGATCGGCCAGGCCCGGGCCGCCCGCGCGCACCCAGGCGGCGATCTCGTCGATCATCTCGTCCATCAGCACGAAGCCCAGCCAGACCGGCCGGCCGCCCGCCGCCCGGCCCTCGGCCGAGGGGCCCACCACCACCACGTTGGACTGGGTGCACACGTCCAGGCACTTGACCGCCCGGACCCGGCCCGCCGGGCCCACCGCCGTGCGCAGCCGCTCGTACTGGCCCGCGTGGTCCACCCCGGGGTGCTTCGCCTCGGTGCCGCAGCAGCAGCCCCGGCACACCGTGACGGTCACGGGGGCGCCGGCGCCCCGCTTGCGGTCCCGGGCACCGTCGCGGTCTCGGCGGCTCATCGGTTCTCCTGACCCCTCCTGGGCTGCGGCACCCTGCGCACCGGCCTCCGCACTGTACCTGTCACCCCGCCGGCGCCCGGGCCGCGGGTCGGACCCGGACGGGACGGACCCGGACCGCGGGCGCTTCGACAGGGACCCCTCCCAC
>NZ_JBIVVI010001907.1:0-1021 GCF_044757675.1 Kitasatospora sp. NPDC091257 | reverse complement strand
CCGGGCCGAGGCTGGGGGCACGGCTCCCGGTCGGGCCCGGCACCCCGGGTGATCACCGTCGAACGGGCGTCCGGTACGGTCGGCGGTCGGCCCGGTCACGGGCGGATCCCAGGGGGAGAGGAATGGGCAGCACGCTCGGCGGACCACCCGGTGAAGGCCCCGGCCACCAGGCCGGACCCGAGACGGAGTCGGCCCGATGACCGCGGTACTGGTCGCCGCCGCGGCGTTCCTGATGACCCTGGTCGGCGGCTTCGTGGCCCAGCGCACCCGCGACCGCCGCCACCT
Organism: Kitasatospora sp. NPDC091257; assembly: GCF_044757675.1. Taxonomy (NCBI): domain Bacteria; kingdom Bacillati; phylum Actinomycetota; class Actinomycetes; order Kitasatosporales; family Streptomycetaceae; genus Kitasatospora; species Kitasatospora sp. NPDC091257. The sequence continues at coordinate 736 of NZ_JBIVVI010001907.1, read as the reverse complement.
GGTGCTCGGCTTCGCCGCCGGGCTGATGCTCGGCGTCGTCGCCTTCGACCTGCTGCCCGAGGCGATCCACCAGGCCCCGAACGAATTGCACGGCGTCCCGCAGGCGCTGCTGATGTTCGCGGCCGGCTTCCTCACCATCCACGTGATCGAGCGCGCGGTCGCCATCCACCGCGGCCACGAGGGTGAGTACGCCGCGCACTCCCACGGCCACCAGCACGGGCACACCCACTCCGTCGGGCACCAGGGCGTCGGGATGACCGCCGCACTGGCCCTGGTCGGGCACAGCGTCATGGACGGCTTCGCGATCGGCGCCGCCTTCCAGGCCGGCACCACGGTCGGCACGGTGGTGGCCATCGCGGTGGTCGCGCACGACTTCGCCGACGGCTTCAACACGTACACGATCACCCGGCTGTACGGGAACAACCGGAGGCGGGCGCTGACCCTGCTCGCCGCCGACGCGCTGGCCCCGGTGTCCGGCGCGGCGATCACCCTGGCGTTCACCATCCCGGCGCACCTGCTCGGCCTCTACCTGGGCTTCTTCTCCGGCTTCCTGCTCTACCTGGCGACCTCGGACATCCTCCCCGAGGCGCACAGCCCGCACCCCTCGCGCACCACCCTGCTCTGCACCGTGGCCGGGGTCGGCTTCATGTGGCTGGTGATCGGCTTCGCCGGCTGAGGCCCGGCTGAGGCCCGGCTGAGGCCCGGCTGAGGCCCGTACGAGGCCCGTACGAGGCCC
>NZ_JBIVVI010001906.1:0-1026 GCF_044757675.1 Kitasatospora sp. NPDC091257 | reverse complement strand
GGAGGGTCCGTCGGCCCCACGACGGTCGACCGCACCGCCGGGTTCCCCTTCGACGGGACCGGCGGCACCGGCCGCGGCGGTGCCGCCCGCCCGGACGATGCCGGGCTGGGCGGGGCCGCGGGGACAGGCCCGGGAGCGGCCGGGCGAGGACGGCGCGTCAACGGCAAGGACCAGGAGGGCGGGAGGATCCGGCGCTTGGTCGGCGCTCCGGGGGCCGCGGGCCGGTGGGCGGGCGGTGCGGGGGCGCCGGGAACGGGGGCCTGCGCCACCGGGCGAGGCCCGATGGGCCTTCGGCCACCAGCCGTCGGCAAGTCCCGCCGGCGAAGGCGGTCCCCCATCGCCCGCAGCGCCGCACGGACCGGATTCCCGGCCCCGCGGTCGGCGGCGGGCCGGGCACCGACGCGAGCGGACTGCGTCGTCGTGTCCCCGGCCGCCGCCGGGGACGGTACGTACTCCGGGCTCCCCGGCACGACCTCGACGTACGGAGGGGGCGGCAACATCAGGTCCGGTGGCCATGTGCCGTCTGCCGCGACCTCCGAGCCCACGACCGGCAGCACGGGCCGCCGGACGCACACCGGCACCGCTCGCGGAAGCAGCGTCGAGGCCGCGGTGACCAGCGGTGCGGGCCGCCAGGCCGCCAGGCCGTCCCGGAAGGACACCAGGTCGGTCACCGGCACCGGGAGCGCCCGGACCAGCGTGCGGCCTTCGGGTGCGGACCGGTCCCCGTCCGGGGGCGGCATGGCCGCCGCCCCCGGACGGGCCGCTTCCGGCAGCCGTCCCAGCAGACTTGAGAGCGCCCGCCTCAGCCGCCCCACGGTGGTGCTCCCCGCCCGGTCGCCGAGGTGTTGATCCGGACGGCCTCGGCCACCCACGACCGCCGTTCGCCGTGGGTGAGACCGACGAGGTCCGCGTACGACCAGTGGAAGTGGTGGGCGAGGTACGCGATTTCCTCCCGGGTCCGGCGCGCCGAGCGCCTCACGGTTCCCCCAGGCGCCCACCAGGGGCCGGTTCGCGCACCGCGAAGTG
>NZ_JBIVVI010001905.1:0-1026 GCF_044757675.1 Kitasatospora sp. NPDC091257 | reverse complement strand
GGGGCCGGACGGCCGGCCCGTTCCGGTGGCCCCCGACGTCGCCTGGCGCAGCCTCACCGCCGTCGTCCACCGGCTGCTGGACCGGGCCGCCGAGGCCGGCGAGCTGTGCCCCGGGGTGGACCGGCGGGCCGCCGCCGAACTGCTCACCGCGGTGGCGGCCGGCCAGGTGCTGCTCGCGGGCGAGGAGACCGGCCGGCCCGGGCCGGAGGCCGTGAGCAGGCTCTGGACGGCGGCGCTGCCGGCCCTGGTGGCGGCGGAGCGGCGGGTGGGCTACCGGGTCTGAGCCGGCCGCCGTGGCCGCCCCGCCCCGGCGGCCCGGTCGAGCCCGGCGGCTCAGGCGCGCTCGGCGACGCTCAGGCGCGCTCGGCGACGCTCAGCCGGGCGAGCGCGTGCGGCTGGACCAGGCCGGGCAGCAGCAGCGTCCACAGGTCGGACAGCCGCTGGACCAGGTCCTGCCGGTCGGCCAGCACCTGGGAGCTCAGCTGGATGCCGGTGACGGCCCCGGTGATCACCCCGGCGGCCGCGGTCAGGTCGACGCCCGGGTGGAGGTCGCCGGCCTCCCGGGCGCGCTCCAGCAGTTCGCGGACCGTGTCCATCCAGCCCTGGTAGGCCGCGAGCTGCGGCTGGGTGAAGCTGCCGTGCTCGATCGTCAGCCGGATGCTGCCGCGCACCAGCGGGTCGGTCTGGAGCGCGCGGGCGAAGGCGTAGCCGAGGTCGATCAGATTCTGCACCGGGCTGTCCGAGGCCGGTGTCCAGCCGGAGATGAAGACGCCCTGTCCCTCGATGACGGCGAGCGCCAGCTCCTCCTTGGAGTGGAAGTGGAAGTACAGCGCGCCCTTGGTGACGCCGGCCCGGTCCAGGATCTCGGACATCGTGGCGGCGGCGTAGCCCCGCTCGTCGAACACCTCGGCCGCGGCGACGAGTACCGCCTGGCGGGTCGCCAGTGCGCGGGCCTGCCTGGCCATCGCAGCCTCCCTGGAGTGTTCTGGTCTCGGCAGCGGCCGATCCTATGGGGGCGGACGGGGC
>NZ_JBIVVI010001904.1:0-1026 GCF_044757675.1 Kitasatospora sp. NPDC091257 | reverse complement strand
GGCCCAGCCGGGCGCCGGCCTCCCGGCCGGCCAGGGACTCGGGGCCGTACAGCGGCTCGATCGCGAAACCCGACTCGGCGCGGCGCGGTTCGGCTGTCATGGGGGTGCCTCCTCCGGAGCTGGGGAGCGGGTCCTCGCAATGTAGGGCCTGACCGGCCCGCCGCGGCGGCGACGCGGTTGAGATGATCGGGTGAACGACCGATGAGCCCCAGGGAGTGGCAATGACCGAGCAGAAGGTGGCCGTGGTCACCGGTGCCAGCAGCGGAATCGGCGCGGCGACCGCCCGCCGGCTGGCCGCCGAGGGCTTCGACGTGGTGCTGACCGCCCGGCGCACCGACCGCGTCGAGGCGCTGGCCGAGGAGATCGCCGACCGGGGCGGTTCGGCCCGCGCGGTCACCCTGGACGTCACCGACCGGGCCGCGGTGGACGCCTTCGCCGCCGCGGTCGGCCGGGTGGACGTCCTGGTGAACAACGCCGGCGGCGCGATCGGCGCGGAGAGCGTCGAGCACGGGGACCCGGCCGACTGGCGGGCCATGTACGAGGTGAACGTGCTCGGCGTGCTGCACGTGACGCAGGCCCTGCTGCCGGCCCTGCGGGCCACCGGCGACGGCACGGTGCTGGTGCTCTCCTCGACCGCCGCGCTGGCCGCCTACGAGGGCGGCGGCGGGTACGTCGCCGCCAAGCACGCCGCGCACACCATCGCCGCCACGCTGCGGCTGGAGCTGTGCGGGGAGCCGATCCGGGTGATCGAGATCGCGCCCGGCATGGTGAAGTCCGAGGGCTTCGCGGTCACCCGCTTCCGCGGCGACGAGGAGAAGGCCGCCGCCGTGTACGCGGGCGTGGCCGAACCGCTCACCTCGGAGGACATCGCGGACACCGTGGCGTGGGCGGTCACCCGGCCCTCGCACGTGAACATCGACCTGCTGGTGGTCCGCCCCCGGGCGCAGGCCGCCAACCACAAGGTCCACCGCGCCTGAGCCCGGCCCGGCGGGCGGCCCCGGAGCAGGGGCCAAGATCGAACACATC
>NZ_JBIVVI010001903.1:0-1026 GCF_044757675.1 Kitasatospora sp. NPDC091257 | reverse complement strand
AATGAACCGGCCCAACATCTATCAACACACACACCAAAACTTCTGCCCCACCCCCCCGAGGTTGGTACCGCCGGTCCGCCCGGCCCGCCGGCCCCCGGGGGGCCCCGCCCCACCGTCCTGAGCACGTCCACCCCTCACCCGACGGGAGCCGACCGCCCCATGGCAACACTGGCGAAGCCGAACCTGCCCAGGTTCACCGTGGAGATCTTCCAGAACGAGTACCTGGCCGACGGCGCCCGCGAGGTCAACGCCATCGTCACCGTCACCGCGACCGGCGGCGGCACCTCCGGCGGCCGGCCGCTCGGCTTCGCCGACGCCACCCCGGCGGGCACCGGCGCCGCGGCCGCCGTGGTCATCCTGGTGGACTGCTCGGGCTCGATGGACTACCCCAAGAGCAAGATCAACGGCGCCCGCGAGGCCACCGCCGCCGCCATCGACGCGCTGCGCGACGGCACCGCCTTCGCCGTGGTCGCCGGCACCCACGAGGCCCGCGACATCTACCCCGGCGACGGCACCCTCGCCACCGCCTCCGCCACCACCCGCGGGCAGGCCAAGGAGTCGCTGCGCCGGCTCACCGCCGCCGGCGGCACCGCGATGGGCACCTGGCTGGCCAAGGCCGACAAGCTCTTCCTCACCCGCCGCGACATCGCCATCCGGCACGCCGTCCTGCTCACCGACGGCAACAACGAGCACGAGTCCGCCGAGGACCTGGCCCGCACCATCGAACTGGCGACCGGCCACTTCACCGCCGACTGCCGCGGCGTGGGCACCGACTGGCGGATCGACGAGCTGCGCAGGATCTCCTCGGCGCTGCTCGGCACCACCGACATCGTCGCCGAACCCTCCGGCCTGGCCGAGGACTTCCGCTCGATGATGGCCGGGGCGATGGGCAAGCAGGTCGCCGACGTCGCCCTGCGGATCTGGACCCCGGCCAACGCCACGGTCAGGTTCGTCAAGCAGGTCGCCCCCGCGGTCGAGGACCTGACCTCCCGCCGCACCGAGGCCGGGCCCCGGGCCGGCGACTAC
>NZ_JBIVVI010001902.1:0-1031 GCF_044757675.1 Kitasatospora sp. NPDC091257 | reverse complement strand
ACATCTCCCTCGGTGCGGGCCGGTCACTCACCAGCACCGACCACCACCCCTTCTGGGCCGAGAACCGGAAGCAGTGGACCGACGCCGCCGACCTCCGGGCCGGCGACGAACTGCGCGACCCGGCCGGACAGGCCCGGCCGATCGAGAGCGTCCGGCACTGGAACACCCTCCAGGGCGCGTACAACCTCACCGTCGACGAGATCCACACGTACTACGTGCTGGCAGGCGACCTGCCGGTCCTGGTCCACAATGCGCCGTACTGTCCGAAGCGTCTCGCCCTCGGTCTCACCGAGATCGAAGAGGACGGCAAACTGCTGTTGAATTTCGCCAAGACGAACAAGGCGAAGTCCTACCTGACCTTCCCCAAGGACACGCCCTGGAGGGACACCGTCCGCGAGGCGCTCAAGCCGGACGGCGACACCAAGATCTTCTTCAACCTCGACGGCATCGGGGCGGAAAAGGCCCGACAGTGGGCCGCTGAATTCGAGGGGGTCGAGGTTCCCGAAAAATACTTCACGTCCTGGGAGCTGGCCCAGATCAAGGCCGCGCCGGCGGAGGTGCGGAAGTCGCGCGTGAAGTTCTTCCTGAAGGGCGACGAAGTCGCAAGCCCCTTCGACTGAGACGAGGCCCTGAGCATGAGCGATGAGATGACGTTCCTGGCCGGAATCGAGGATCTTCCCCTGCGGACCGGGCGGGCGTTCCGCCCGTGGTCCTATTCGGTGTCGCACCGCCGCCTGGTGCTGCGCACCTGGGAGGACAGTCAGAGGCCGGTCCTGGAAATGGAGTTCCTGAACGTCACGGGAATGAAGCTCCGCCGAACCTTCGACAATCTGGTTGTCTCCGAGGGCGGTGCGCTCCCCGAGGTCGACGAATTCGTGGGCCTGTCGGACGAGGACCGCGAATTCCACCGGACCCTGCTGTTGTCCGACGGCACGCACCAGGGGTTCGTCGTGTGCAGCCGCATGAATCTCATGAGCGGCCTGTGACACGGGGCATCCGCCCCTGAGGCGTGAAGGCGTCCTGCCGGACCC
>NZ_JBIVVI010001901.1:0-1034 GCF_044757675.1 Kitasatospora sp. NPDC091257 | reverse complement strand
CGGGCACCGTCGAACACCGCCGCGCCCCGACCCCCGGCGATGCGGGGTGGGGCGCGGCGGCGAACGACAACCAACCGACGCGGTCAGGCCAGGGCGGCCAGGCGGCGCAGCGCCTCGACCTGGTCGGGGTGGGCGGCCTCGCGCAGGAAGTGCCGCTGCTCCAGGAGCGCGCCGTCGATGGCCGGCTGCTCGGGCACCGGCTGCGTCGGCCGGGCCGGGGCGGCCTGGTCCGGCCGGCGGTGGACCGTCCGGGCCGTGGCCTGCGCCGAAATCCGCAGCATCAGGTCCAGGTCGTACGTGGAGCTCGGGACGCGCGTGCTGCTCACCGGCTGGCCCTGCCCTTCTTGGAGGTGATCGGCGGGTTCGGGTTGGGAGCGGGCGTGCCCTGGCCGTTGCTGCCGCCGTAGGAGCGGGAGACGGCGAGGTGGGTGATCGTCACGTGTTTCCTCCGGTGGTCACGGCCTTGAGGGCTTCGGCGGCGGCACGCGCGGCGGCCTTGGCGGCAGCAGCGGCGGCCTTCGCGGCGAGCAGCTTGAGCAGGGCGTCGGAGGCCACGGCGCTACCCGGCGAGGGGGAGCGCGCGGAGGGCGGCGACGGCGCCGGCGGTGGTCGGGAGCGGCCGGGCGGTCGGGATCGTGGCGACCGGCGCGGTGTCGGCGAGGTCGTCCAGGTCGATGACGACCTGGCGGATCGTGTGGGCGGCCGTGGCCGGGCGCTGGCGGACCCGGCGGACCTTGGCGTGCAGCAGGATGAGCAGGCCGTCCAGGCCGCGGGCGTCCTCGGGGTAGTGGCCGGCGGCGACGTCGTCCCAGACGGCGTCGGCGAGGTCCTCGTCGAGGTCGGTGGCGGCCGGGCTGATGTCGGAGAGCTGCTCGGCGGCGGCCACCAGCAGCGCGGTGGAGTACCGGCCGTACAGGTCGTCGAAGTCGGCGGTGCTGGTGGTCTCCGCGGTGTCGACGGAGAGTGCCATCATGGGGTCCACGGTCGTGGTCCTCTCTCTGGTGGGTGGTGCGGCCGGCCAGGCCTCCAGGGGG
>NZ_JBIVVI010001900.1:0-1036 GCF_044757675.1 Kitasatospora sp. NPDC091257 | reverse complement strand
GGCTCCGTCCGGCGGGGCTCACCCCCGGGGCAGGTCCGGCCCGGCGGCCTGCCCGCGCACCAGCTCGGCCGGCCCGCCCGACCGCTCCCGGGCGGCCAGCGCGGCGGCCGTCCGGTCCCAGGACGGGCCGGTCAGCAGCGCCCGTGCCTCGGCCGGATCGCAGAGCCGCCACTCCACCAGCTCCTCCTCCGGCAGCACGATGGAGCCGAGCATCCGCTCCGTCACCGTGCCGCCGTCGAACACGTACACCAGGACGGCGGTGTCCCGGCCGGTCGCCGGGTCCGCCGCCGGGTCGGCCGCCGCACCCGGCTGCCAGTCCAGCGCCAGCAGCGGCCCCGGCTCGGCCTCCCAGCCGAGCTCCTCGCGGATCTCCCGCCGGGCCGCCGCCCGGGGCATCTCCCGGTCCGCCTCGACCCCGCCGCCCGGCAGCGTCCAGTACGGGACCTGCCCGCGCGGCCCGTCCCACGGCCGCAGCCGCACCAGCAGGACCCGGCCGGCGGCATCGGTGAACAGCGCCCGCGCCTTGGCCCGGATGCGCGGCCGGGTGGCGTAGTAGGTCTCCCGGTCCATCGGTGGCTCCGGCCGCTCCTCGGTCTGCGGCGTCAGCCCCGGCGCCGCGGTCAGCCCGGTGTACGCGGGCACCGGCCCGTCGGCGGGTAGCAGCCGGAGCGTGTGCCCGACCGGCCGGCTGTCCTCCAGCTCCAGCGGCCCGTCGTCCCGCAGCGCCAGCAGGCAGGCCGTCACCCGGCGCGACAACCGGGGCGGCAGCGCGTGCCCGGCCTGCTCCGTCGTCAGCCAGGTCCAGCCGCCGACCTCCGCCGCGTCCGGCCGGAACGCCGCCGCCTGCGCCGCCGTCAGCGGCTCGGCCCAGTACAGGTACGCGACGATCGGCAGGTCGCCGTGGCGCAGCAGCGCCCAGTCCACGCAGGCCAGCGGTCCCAGCCGGGGCGTGAAGCCCAGCTCCTCCCGGATCTCCCGCAGGGCGGTCTCCCGGGGCGACCGGTCCGCCGGCTCCCACCCGCCGCCCGGGATCGCC
>NZ_JBIVVI010001899.1:0-1037 GCF_044757675.1 Kitasatospora sp. NPDC091257 | reverse complement strand
GGTGCTCCGTGCACCCTGCCCCGCTCAACGGGCCCCCCACCGAGGGCGGTTCAGTGAACCGGAGGGGCGCCTTCAGCCGTACTCCCGGCTGTACGGGCCGGCCGGACCGGAGGCACCGGTCCGGCGCACCCTGGACCGGGAGGTCATCCGATGGCTTTCTCCGACGGCACCGCGGGCGCGGGCAGCACCACCCCGGCCGCACCCGACTACTCGCCCGCCGCCTGGCCCGAGCCGGTCGCCCTGCTGCCCCGGCGCCCGCTCGACCCGCTCGGCACCGTCCTCATCCCGCCCGCCGAACGGCAGCTGTTCACCCGCGCCCTGACCGCCGAACCCCCCTCGGCGGCGCCCTCGGCCGTCCCTCCGGCGGAGCCGCCGGCCCGGGGCACCGACACCGGCGCGGCACCCGGACCGCTGCCCGACCCGCCCGCACAACGCCCCGGCACGGACCTCCCGCGCGCCCTGCGGCTCGTCCTGCCCGGCGGCGGGGAGGCACGGCGGCGGCGCCTGGTCGAACGCGTCCGGGTGCCGCTGCGGGCCTGCCACCGGATCGCCGTCCTGGGCGGCCCCGCCGAGGGGGCCGCCGCCGTCCTCGGCGCCCTGCTCGCCGAGCACCGGGCCGACCCGGTGCTCGTCCTGTCCACCGCCGGGCCCGCCGGGAGCGAGTGCCGTACCGGCGGCCGGCTCGTACTGCGATCCGTACGACCCGACCCGGCCGCCCTGCGGGAGGCCCTCGACGAGGCCCGCGGCCACTACCCGGTCGTCCTCGCCGACACCACCGGCGCCCCGGCCGAGGTCCAGCTCGCCACCGTCGACCGGGCCGACCAGCTGATCCTCTGCGCCCCGGCCAGCGCCGACGGCGCCCGCACCACCGAAGCCCTCCTCGACCACCTCACCGCCCTCGGCCACGACCGGCTGGCCCGCGGGGCGACCGCCGTCTTCACCCCCGCCCCGCCCACCGACCGCCCGGTCGCCGGCCGCGACCGGACTGGCCGCGGGCCGTCGCACAGGCGCTCGCGTCGGCCGCGGCCGGGGCCGTC
>NZ_JBIVVI010001898.1:0-1038 GCF_044757675.1 Kitasatospora sp. NPDC091257 | reverse complement strand
TGACGAGTGAGCCGATGAGCGGTCCGGCCGGCCGCCCCGCGCACCGGCCCCGGTGCCGGCGCCTGTTCCGGTTCCCGTTCCGGCCCCGGGGCGGGCGAAGAGCTCGCTCGCCGGGATGTCGAGTCGGCTGACGCAGCGCAGCGGCCGGTCGGCGCCGGCCCGCAGCACCACCTCGGTCAGGAAGGCTCGGCCGAGGTGGACCAGGAAGGCGGCGCTGTCGGCCTCGGAGCGGTCGAAGGTCCGCAGCGTGTAGCGGCCGGTGGCCGGGTCGAGGACGACGGCGGTGAGCCGGACGACCTGGTTGCTGACCGATCCGTAGCCGTGCCCCTCCGGTCGCACCTCCCCTGCGGCCGGGACAGCGGTGCCGTGGCCGCCGATGGCGAGTACACCGCCTACGGTGATCTCGCCGGGGGCCGGGCAGGCGGTCAGGCCGAGACCGCGGTCGGCGAGGTGGGCGAGCAGGGCCTCCATGGTGGCGCCGGTCTGCACCCGGACGGTGTCGGGCGAGTCGGCGCCGATGGCGGTGAGGTGCCGACTGGTGTCCACCAGCAGCACCCTGGCGCTCTCCGGGGTCCCGGCGGCGACGGTGAGCGGTGCCCAGGTGTGCCGGTACCCGGTGGCGCGCAGCCGCCAGCCGTTGGCGTGCGCCCAGTCGGCGAGGGCCGGGACCTCCTCGGGGGTGCGGGGCGCGCAGGTCCACAGCTGGTCGGTGCGGATCTCGCCGGACCAGTTCTGGAAGACCCGCTGGTAGAGCTCGGTGCCGGGGGGCAGCGCGGGTGGTACGGGCGCGGCGGCCTCGGCGCTGTCCGGGCCGATGGTGCCGCGCAGCAGCCAGGCCGCACCGCCGAGCGCCGCCGACGCACCCAGCAGCTGCCGCCGGGTGAGACCACCGGGGGCGGTCTTCGCCGAGGTCTTCGCCGGAGCGTCCGTCGCGGCGTCCACCGGGACATTCAGTGGGGTCGTCCCCTCCCGTGCCGCTCCGTCACCCGTTCCGCCCATCGGGCCGTGTCCTGTGGTCATCCGTCCGTCCGCCCCCTC
>NZ_JBIVVI010001897.1:0-1040 GCF_044757675.1 Kitasatospora sp. NPDC091257 | reverse complement strand
ACACCCCGGCGGGCTCGCCCCTTTTTTTGGTGGTCGACGTGCGGGCCGTCGCCGCCGGCGGGCCCGGTGGGCCGGCCCCCGCGGGGGCCCCGCCCCACGGGCATGTCCGGGGGTGTTCGGGGATGCCGCTTTTGCGGTGCGTACCGCTACCGGTACGGTCGGTCCCGCCGGGTGGTGATCGCCCGGTTGGCGCACCCCGCGCTCGGCGCGGCACACCGGAAGGGTCAGCGATGGCGATCGCGAAGGCAGAGCGGCTGATGAATCTCGCCCTGTGCCTGATGAACACCCGACGTCCGCTCTCCAAGAAGGAGCTGCGGGAGTCCATCGAGGCGTACCGCGAGGCCTGGCAGAACGGCAGCGAGGACGCCTTCAACCGGATGTTCGAGCGGGACAAGGACGACCTGCGCGAGCTCGGCCTGGTGATCGACGTCGACGAGAGCACCCTGGACGGCGAGCTCGGCTACCTGGCCCGCGCCGACCGCAACCGGCTGCCCGAGATCGCCCTCGACGCCGAGGAGGCGGCCGCGCTGACCCTGGCCGCCCGGGTCTGGCAGCAGGCCAAGATGTCCGGTGCGGCCAGCGGCGCCCTGCAGAAGCTGCGGGCGGCCGGGGTGCCGTTCGCCGAGGCCGAGGGCCGCACCGCCCTGGAGCCGCGCATCCCCGCCCGGGAGGCCGCGTTCGAGCCGCTGCTCACCGCCGCCCGGGACCGCCGTCCGGTCGCCTTCGAGTACCGCAAGGCCGGCGCCGCCGCCGCCGAGCAGCGCAGCGTCGAGCCGTGGGCGCTGGAGTGCTGGCGCGGGCACTGGTACCTGGCCGGGTACGACCGCGACCGCGGCGACGCCCGGGTGTTCCGGCTCAGCCGGATCACCGGCAAGGTGAAGGCGAGGTCCGGGGCGTTCCTCGGCACCGTGCCCGAGCACGTGGACGTCCGGGCCACCGTGGCGAAGTTCGCGGGGTCGGGCGAGGGCGGCGTCCGCGAGCGGCCGCAGCGGCAGGGCGAGGAACAGCGGGTCGACGGCGCGCCCGTGCGGGGCGCCGGA
>NZ_JBIVVI010001896.1:0-1042 GCF_044757675.1 Kitasatospora sp. NPDC091257 | reverse complement strand
CCAGCAGACCCTCCCGGTGCTCCCCGTCCTCGACCGGCTCGGCCTGCCCGCCCTCGCCGTCACCTACCGCGGCGACCAGGGTGCCCCCGCCTCCCCGGACGGGCTCAGCCACTTCGGCGAGACCGAGTGGCGCGACATCGAGGCGGCGGTACGGCTGGCGCTCGACAGCGGCGCGGGCAAGGTGATCCTCTACGGCTGGTCGGTCGGCGCGACCACGGCCCTCCAGACCGCGGCCCGCACCGCCTGGCCGCACGCCGTCAGCGGCCTCATCCTCGACTCGCCGGTGCTCGACCTCCCGGTCTCCGCCCGCCGGGACGCCGCCCGGGCCGGCTTCCAGGGCGTCGCCGCCGAGCTCGGGGCCCTGGCCGCGGAGGGCCGCACCGGCGTCGACCTCGCCGACTTCGCCCGCATCGCCGACGGCACCGACCTGCGGGTGCCCACCCTTCTCCTGCACAGCCCCGAGGACCGGATCGCGCCCTTCGGCACCGCCGAGAAGCTGGCCGCCGCCCGTCGCGACGTGGTCAGCCTCCAGGCCTTCCCCGGTGCCGACCACGCCACCCTCTGGAACACCGCTCCCGACCGGTACACCGAACTGCTCCGCCGCTGGCTCACGCCGCTGCTGTAGGGCGCCGCCGGCGGGTCCTCGCCGGCACGTCTCCCGGACGTGCCGCGGTCGGTGCTCCGCTTCCGCCCCTGCGGATCGGAACGCGGCCCCACCGCCGAGGTCGGAGCGGGCCCGTGGGGTCGACCCGTCGATCCGATCCGTCCGATCCGTCCGATCCGTCCGACAGGATCCGCGAGGCCCGCAAGACCCACGGGCCGCGCCCTCGCCCCCCTCCTCGTGCGGGCGTTTCCGGCTGGGCCGCGCCGGCTTTTCCGGCGCGCTTCCCCCCTGCCCACGAATGAACGTTTCCCCCATTCCGCCGGAGGCGCGGGGGGGGGGGGGCGGGGCCCCCTGAAGCCCGGGCCCCAAACAAAGGGAGAGGACAACCCAGAAAAACACTCAAAACGAGTGAAATAGGATTGGGGGTTTTGTGTGTTA
>NZ_JBIVVI010001895.1:0-1046 GCF_044757675.1 Kitasatospora sp. NPDC091257 | reverse complement strand
CTCGGAGGGCCCCGGTCGGCCTCCCGGTCACCCTGTCCCTGTCAGATCGTCGTGATACTAATCGTCCCGGCGGCGGGCCCGGCCCTCGGCCGGACGGGCACGATGACGACAGCTCAACCGTTCCGGGATGGTCCGGGCGGCGACGGGGAGGGGTAGCGGATGACGGTGCGGATCGGCAAGGCCGAGGGCGGACGGAAGCTCCGGATCGGCAAGCGGCTCACGGGCACGGCGGCGGCCTTCGTCGCACTGGCCGCGCTGACCGGTTCTCAGGTGACGGGCATCGGGCTCGCCCCGGTCGCGGTCGCCGACGCCGGTCCGGCGAACGGCGCCGACGGCCAGGGCGTCGGCCGTTCCCTGCCCGACGGCAGCCCCTCGACGGACGTCCCCGGCACCTTCGGCACCGGCATCCCGGCCGACGGCGGCGGCACCGTCCAGCTCCCGCAGCCGCCCGGCACGCTGCCCGGCCTGCCCTCGGCCGGCCCGTTCGCGGCCACCGGCCCCGCACTGCCCGCCACCGTCCTCGCCGCCTACCGCCAGGCCGAGGCCTCGCTGGCGCAGCGTTCGCCGGGCTGCCACCTGCCCTGGCAACTGCTCGCCGCGATCGGCCAGGTCGAGTCCGGCCAGGCCAACGGCGGCCGGGTGGACGCTGCCGGCACGACCCTGACGCCGATCCTCGGCCCGGCGCTGGACGGCAACGGCTTCGCCGCGATATCCGACACCGACGGCGGCCGCTACGACGGCGACTCCCGCTGGGACCGCGCCGTCGGGCCGATGCAGTTCATCCCGTCCACCTGGGCCTCCTGGGGCGTGGACGCCAACGGCGACGGCAAGGCCGACCCGAACAACGTCTTCGACGCCGCCGAGACGGCCGGCCGCTACCTGTGCGCGGGCGGCCGCGACCTCGCCGACCCGGCGCAGCTCGACCGGGCGGTGCTCAGCTACAACAACTCGGGCGAGTACCTGCGGACGGTGCGCAACTGGATGGCGCACTACGGCAGCGGCACGGTGACCACCGTCCCGAACCGCCCCGGGTCCCCGGTCCCGCC
>NZ_JBIVVI010001894.1:0-1046 GCF_044757675.1 Kitasatospora sp. NPDC091257 | reverse complement strand
CACCCACAACCTCGCCTCCCCGCAGGACAGGGGCAGGAGCGGCGGGGGTACCTCCGCTGGAGCGCACAGCGCTCGACAGCGACCGGACGGGACAGGACACACCGTAGGAGTGGAAGACCGCCGGTCAACCCCGGGCCGCAACAGGCACGCACGGGGCCGGGGTGCGCAGGTGGCCGGCCGGGCACGGGACACAGGGCTGGTGCGGCTGCCCGGCGCACGTTGTGTTCGTGGTGCCGACGACCGCCCCGCAGGACGGCAGCACGCGGGTACTCGGCGCGGGCCTGCCCCCTCCAGGAAGCGGTGCGGGCCCCGCGACCACCTGCCGCACGGGGCACGGGACGCGGGGCGAGGCTGCCCGTTCATGGGGGCTTCCTGGATGCTGCCCGACCAGACCCGACCAGAACGGCTCCGCCGGGCAGCGGGTGGCTAGTCGGTGGCGGGCGCAAGGGCACGCTTGCGGCGGCGGGGCCGCGTGGCGAGGTAGTGCACGGCCAAACAGAGAACGGCGGGTGCGCAACCGACGACCATGCCGATGACGGTCATGGCGGGACCTTGTCCGACCGCGGCGGTGATCATCGTGTTGTGCTCTGCCTGGAGGACGCCAGCGATCCCGAGCGGGCCGACCGTTGCGAAGGCCAGGTCGAGGCTGACGGCGAGGTTCGCCCAGCCGGTACGCACATCGATCGGGTCGACCTTCTTGACGTCGTCCATCGCCATGTCGCCGACGGTGCGCCGGGCGACGAGGGAAACAACGGAGAACACGAGGACGAGAAGCACCAGCAGGTAGGCCAGATAGGCCAGTTGGTGGATGGAGATCGCCAAGACGAGGACGATGCCTTCGGCGGTGAGGACGCGGTGCAGGGGCCGACACCAGCGGTGCGGGCAGGCCCTGGTCAGGGTATGGGGCTCGCGCATCGGGACTCCTTCGGGAGAGACGGGTCAGAGCAGGTCGTCGAGGACGGGTTCGCCAAGCCGGATCAGGCCGGCGACGGCGACGGCGGCCGCCAGTGCCCGCTGTCGGTGGCGGCCCAGACCTCCCCCTTGGG
>NZ_JBIVVI010001893.1:0-1047 GCF_044757675.1 Kitasatospora sp. NPDC091257 | reverse complement strand
GGGGGCGGACGATCCGGTGTCCCCGGCCGCGTCGGCCAGGTCGGCCAGGCCGCTCAGCAGCGGGCTGGGCCGGCCGGAGACGAAGGCGGGCCCGAACCGCTCCCAGTCGACGTCCGCGACGGCCACGCAGCCCTCGTCCCGGTCGACGACCCCGGCCAGCGCCCGGATCGCCGCCGTACGGTCCAGCGCGGACAGGCCGCGGCGGCGCAGGTAGTCCTCGAAGCCGGCGTCCGCGGCCATGCCGGCCTCGGCCCACGGGCCCCAGGCGACCGAGGTCCCGGCCAGGCCGCGGGCCCGCCGGGCCTCCACCAGCGCGTCCAGGAAGGCGTTCCCGGCCGCGTAGGCGCCCTGGCCGCCGCTGCCCCAGGTGGCGGCGATGGAGGAGAAGACCACGAACAGGTCGACGTCCCCGGCCAGTTCGTCCAGGAGCGCGGCCCCGGCGGCCTTGCCGCCGATCACCTCGGCGACGGCCTCGGCGTCGGTCTCCATCAACGGGCCCGGCGCGCCGACCCCGGCGGTGTGCACCACGCCGCTCAGCGGGTGCTCGGCCGGGATCCCGGCCAGCAGCCCGGACAGCGCCTCCCGGTCGGTCACGTCGCAGGCGGCGACGGTCACCCGGGTGCCCAGCGCGGTCAGTTCGGCCACCAGCTCGTCCGCTCCCGGCGCGGCCGGGCCGCGGCGGCTGGTCAGCAGCAGGTGCGGCACGCCCCGCCCGGCCAGCCAGCGCGCCACGTCCCCGCCGAGGGCGCCCGTGCCGCCGGTGATCAGGACGGTGCCGTCGGTGCTCCACTCCGCCGCGGGCGCCCCGGGCAGCGGCGCCCGGACCACCCGGCGGCCGAGCACCCGCGCCCCGCGCAGGGCCAGCTGGTCCTCCCCGCCCGCACCCGCGAGCAGCGCCGCCAGCCGGCGGCCCTCCTCGGCGGTGACGGTCTCCGGCAGGTCGACCAACCCATGCGGCGCGGCCGGCTCGGCCACGGCCGTTCCGGCCACCTCCGCCACCGCGGCGGCCGGAGCCGCCGGAGCGGCCTGAGCGGCGGCGTGGGCGTG
>NZ_JBIVVI010001892.1:0-1047 GCF_044757675.1 Kitasatospora sp. NPDC091257 | reverse complement strand
GGGGGCCTGAGGGGTCGTGGGTGCTCATGACCCCGAGTAGAACATCACACATTCTCGATGTTTGGGACATTTTGTCCGTTTTGCACTGGGCCTATCGGCCCTCAGCCGCGCACCACCCGGGTGCGGGCCGCGCGGTCCTGCCACCCCCGCCGCGCCGTCCGGTCGAACACCGGCCAGACCAGGCCGAGCAGCAGCACCGTGCCGAGTTGCCGCACCGCCCACCGGAGGAGCGAGCGGCCGAGGCTCAGTCTGGTCCGGCCGGCCGGGGCGGCGGTGTTCACCACGCGGATCCGGGCCAGCCGCTTGCCGAAGGTCTGGCCGGTGCGGGCGACCGGCAGCACCTCGTAGAGCAGGCTGACGAACAGCAGGATGCCGATCAGGACGGCGATCTTGCCCAGCACCACGTCGTCCACCAGCCAGACCTGGATCTGACGCCGGCTGAGGGCGCTGGCCATCCGGGCCTGGTCGACCTTCTGCTGGAGGTGGTCGGTCACCGAGCGGCCGAGCGGAATCCCGGCGGCGACCGCGACCACCAGCAGCACGGCGGTGTCCACCGTCCGCGCCGCCAGGCGACGGCCGAGGCCGGCCGGCACGGCGACCCGGGCGGTACGGGCCGTCCGGGCGGTACGGGTGGCGCCGGCCGCCCGGGAGGACGCGGTGGCGGCGGGGGCGGCGGCGGACGGGCGGGGCTGGACGGCGGTCTCCCGAACCGTCCGTACGGCGGGCAGCGGGGCGGCGGAGGCCGCCATGGCCCCGGCGGTCGCGGCGACCGCAGCCACCGGCTTCGGGGCGACCGCAGCCGGGGCCTGGACCGCAGCCGGGGCCGGGGCCGGGGCCGGAATCGCCTTCTCGCCGACCACCGGCACCGGGCCCGAGGCCAGGACGGCCGGTACCGGCGTCTCCCGCACGGTCACCGCCGCGGCGGGAGCGCCGGCCGCGGCCAGTTCGACGGCAGCCGGAGCGCGCTCGGGCTCCGCACACGTAGCCGGTGATCTTCACCGGGAGCCGGTAGCCGCGGTTGACGCCCAGTCGGTTGGCGCCGAGCAC
>NZ_JBIVVI010001891.1:0-1053 GCF_044757675.1 Kitasatospora sp. NPDC091257 | reverse complement strand
GGCCGTCCGAGCTGTGCGGACGTGCGTTTGATCACGCCCGCCGGGCGGGTTGGCGCGGTTGCTCGACAGCCGGTGATCGGGCGGGCGACACTGTTACCCATGCAAAAACCCCATCAAAACCCGCCATGCAAAAACCCCATAACCCGGTGCGCTGGGCCGGGCGGCGGCCCGCTGCACCGCCGGCTGGCCCAGCGCCCCGGGGACAGCACGACCGCACCGACCCGGCCGGGCGCAGCCGAACGCGACGCCGACGAGCAGGCCCGGACAGCGCCAGCTCGACGCACACCGCCAGGACGACGTCAGCAACGTCGGCGACGCCCAGGACCACGACCCGGGCACATGCATCAAGGTGTCACCGGGCGACGTCCCTTGATGTCACCATGCCTCCGCACCTTGATGACACCCACCAGTTCCCCGCCCCGGACACCACCGCCAAAGCCACCCAGTGACACCCACCGCTCCCCCAGCGACAACAAACCGCAGATTCGCAGGCGGCCGGTACGGCAGGCCGGGCGGCGGCCGGTGCGGCCGGCACCGCCGGGCCGCAGCCAGGCTTCGGCGCCGCAGGCCAGCGTGACCCGACAGCACACCACCACCAGGGGATCAGGGGCGCGCACAGAGGGTTGTCATAATTTCCGGCCACCTTGGTGAGCCCGGCGACCTGCACAGACGCCACCCCGCGCCCGGTGCGGGGTGGCCTGCGTCAGGAGCCAGGTCAGGAGTCACAGCGGGAGCCACGTCGGGAGCTACAGCAGGAGCTGCATCAGGAGGCCCGGGAAGAGCCGTTCCCAGGCCGAGCCAGGGCCGGTCGCCCTTCCCCCGCCCGACAGTGCGTCAGAGTGCCGCCACACCCCAACCAGAACCGCCTATGGCGCCCGCTGGCAGGGGAATCACTGCCAACCCCTCCGCGGCCTGAGCAGCCCCCGGTCGGGGGGGGCGGCCCCCGGGCCGCGGGCCGGCGCGCCGGGGGGGGGCCCCCCCCCCGCCCCCCCCCGCCCCCCCCGCGGGGGGGGGGTTGCCGGGGGGCGGTGGGGGGGGGGGGGCGGGGCGCGC
>NZ_JBIVVI010001890.1:0-1053 GCF_044757675.1 Kitasatospora sp. NPDC091257 | reverse complement strand
CCCCTACGGCACCCAGCCCGACCATCCGACCGGCCACGGGGACGACGAGGACCGGCCCACCAGCCGCAGGACCCCGCTGCTGATCGGCTCGGCCCTGCTATTGGTGCTGGCGATCGGCGGCGGCCTGCTGTTCGCCCTCCAGGGCGGCGACAAGGACGACCGGGCCGCGCCCGCCCCGGCCTCCGCCCCGGCGACCGGCCCGGACAACCTGCCGCCCGCCCCCGCGCCCACGGGCACGGACGGCGCACCGAGCGCCGCCGCGAGCGCCTCCGGCTCGCCCACCGGCACGCCGTCCCCGACCGCGACCGGCCCCGGCCCGGCCGCCGGCACGCAGGCCCAGGCGCTGGACAGTCTGCTCAGCGAGGGCGAGAACGCCAAGGCCCCGATCGGCAGCGCCGTCGCCAAGGTGACCAGCTGCCCGCCGAAGGCCGACATCGAGAGCGCCGCGCAGGACTTCGACAACGGCGCGAGCCAGCGGGCCGCCCTGCTGGCCAAGCTCTCCCAACTGACCGTCACGGACGTGCCGGGCGGCGCGGACGCGGTGAACTCGCTGAAGTCCGCCTGGCAGCTGTCGGCCGACATCGACAAGGCGTACGCGAGCTGGGCGCGCGCCGTCGCCGCCCAGGGCTGCACCGGCAGGGCCCCGGCCACCCCTGACAAGAAGCGCGCGGACGAGCTCAACCCGAAGGCCACCCAGGCGAAGACGGACTTCATGACCAAGTGGAACGTGATCGCGAAGAACTACGGTCTGACTCCGCGCACCCAGGACAGGATCTGACCGACCAGTGACCGGTTCCGCCGCCCGACCGCCCCGCCGCTCCGCCCTGCTGCGCGCCACCACGGCCGCGGCCGTGGCCGTTCCGCTCTGCACGGCGGGCTGGTTCGGCTGGCGGGCCCTCGACCACTCCGGCCCGGCGGGCGCCGCGGCGGCCCCGGCCACGTCGTCCCCGGCCACGTCGCCCCCGGGCTCGGCCCCGGCCGCCGAACCCCCGGCTCCGACCACGGCTCCGACGGCCACGGACCAGCCGGCCACGGACCAGCCGGCCGCCACCG
>NZ_JBIVVI010001889.1:0-1054 GCF_044757675.1 Kitasatospora sp. NPDC091257 | reverse complement strand
CCCGTCCGGGAGCCACCCGGGGTTGGGGGACGGCGCAGCTTGGGAAAACCTCAGAAGACTGGTCAGAACCAGAAGACTTTCGACACCCCGCCGAGCGCGGGGCGCCGAGCGAGACTACGAGCCCCTGTGCGGCGTCGCGTCCGCGCGGCGGCACCGTCAAAAGGGTCCGGTCCGGGCATCGTCGCGATGCCGGCCGCCCAGCGGTGCCGTGCCGTGCCCGGATGTGGAGCCCGGGGGCCTGACGGGAGATCCACCCGCATGCTCGATAACACCGATCCGCAGCAGACTGCGGCCACGGACCAGAACGAAACCGCCGCGACCGGTGGCGAGGGCGCGTCCGCCGCGCCGCCGCGCCGTCGTCGCCGCGCGGTGTCCCGCCCGGCGGGCACCCCGCAGGGTGCGGCCGCCGAGGCGGCCGAGACGGTGCTGCCGGCCGAGACGCCGACCGCCGCGGCCACCCCGGCTCCGGCCGTGGAGCCGGCGGCCGAGCCCGCCGCCGAGAAGCCGGTCCGGGCCCGCCGGACCCGCAAGCGCGCCGAGGCCCCGGCCGGGGCGCCGGAGGCCACCCCGATCGTGGTGACCGCTCCGGAGACGGCGCAGGCCCCGGCGGCCGAGCCCGCCGCCGAGAAGCCCGCGAAGGCCACCAGGGCCACCAGGGCCACCAAGGCGGGCAAGACCGAGAAGGCGGAGAAGGCCGACAGGGCCGAGGTCGCCGAGGTCGCCGAGCCCGTCGCCGAGAAGCCCGCCCGGGCCCGGCGCACCCGCAAGCGCGCGGAGGCGCCCGCCGGTGCTCCCACGACCGAGGCCGAGGCGCCGGTCGTCGAGGCGCCGGTCGTGGAGGCCGCTGCCCCCGAGGCCCCCGCCGCCGAGCCGGTGGCCGAGGAGGCCCCGGCCGCTCCGGCCCGCCGCCCCCGCCGCCGTCGCGTGGTCGAGGCCGCGCCGGTCGTCGAGGCCCCGGTGGAGGAGCCCGTCGCCGAGGCGCCGCAGGCCGAGGAGCCCGCCGCCGCGGAGGAGCCCGAGGAGGAGGCCGTCGAGGCCGCCGCCCCTGAGGCCC
>NZ_JBIVVI010001888.1:0-1058 GCF_044757675.1 Kitasatospora sp. NPDC091257 | reverse complement strand
CCGTACGGGTGCCTCCCCACGGGGGCGCCCGCTGGCTAGACTGACCGGCCGGTCGGCAGGGAGGCTCGGAGATGGCGACGGAACACGGATCCGCGGCGCGCCCCGCGGTCGCACTGACCGGGGCGACCGGCTTCATCGGCTCCGGCGTGCTGGCGGCCCTCGCGGCGCGCGGCGTCCCGGTGCGGGCACTGGCCCGCACACCGCCCCAGGACGCCGCTGCCGGCACCGCCTGGGTACCGGGCGACCTCGCCGACCCGGCCGCGCTCACGGAGCTCTGCACGGGCGCCGGGGCCCTGGTGCACCTCGCCTCCCGGGTCGACGGCGGCGCCGAGGAGTGCGAGGCGGTGAACGACCGGGGCACCGCCGCCCTGATGGCGGCCGCCACCCGCGCCGGGGTGCGGCGGATCGTCCACCTCTCCACGGCGGCGGTCTACGGCGAGGGCCCGCACGCGGACGTCGAGGTGGACGAGGTGCCGCCCGCCCCGGTGTCCGAGGCCAGCCGCACCCGGCTGCTCGGCGAGGGCCACGCGCTGGCGGCCGGCGGGTACGTGCTGCGCCCCGGGCTGGTGACCGGCACCGGCGACCGCTGGGTGGTGCCCGCGCTGGCCGAGCTGGTCCGCCGGGTGCCGGTCCGCTGGGAGGGCGGCAGCGCCCGGCTCTCCCTGGTGGACCGCACCGACCTGGCCCGGCTGATCACCGCGCTCGCCCTGGACGAGCACGCCGCCCCGCCGGGCGTCCACCACGCCTCGCACCCCGGGCCGGTCCGTGGCGGCGACCTGCTCGCCGCCCTGGCCGCCCTCGGCCTGCTGCCCGCCCCGGACGGCCCGGCCGTCCCGTGGGAGGAGTGCCGCCGACTGCTGGCCGCCGCCCCCGGCCGGGTCTCCGAGCGGCAGTTCGGCCTGATCGCCCGCGACCACTGGTACCGCAGCGAACGGATCTGGCGGCTCGCCGCCTGCCCGCCCGGCCCCGGCCCGCTGGCCCGCCTCCCGGAGGCCGCCGCCTGGTACCGCGAGGCGCTCGGCCTGAGCGGGTCCTGACCGGCCGTCGGCCCGACCCCC
>NZ_JBIVVI010001887.1:0-1058 GCF_044757675.1 Kitasatospora sp. NPDC091257 | reverse complement strand
CTCGGCCCCGCCCGTTGACCGGGCACGAGGGACGAGGCAGAAAGGGCTTCCCCACCGCACCACTGGAGGGCCTGACGTGCACAGCCGGCACAACGGACTGAGGACCGCCGTCCTGCTCGGCGGCCTCTCGGCGCTGATCCTGGTGATCGGAAGCCTCTTCGGTCGCACCGGCTTCGTGATCGCCCTGCTGGTCGCCCTCGGGACCAACGCCTACGCGTACTGGAACAGCGACAAGCTCGCGCTGCGGGCCATGCGGGCCCGGCCGGTCAGCGAGTTCGAGGCGCCCCAGCTGTACCGGATCGTCCGCGAGCTCTCCACCGCCGCCCGCCAGCCGATGCCCCGCCTCTACATCTCCCCGACCCCCGCGCCCAACGCCTTCGCCACCGGCCGCAACCCGCGCAACGCGGCGGTCTGCTGCACCGAGGGCATCCTGCGGATCCTGGACGAACGCGAGCTGCGGGGCGTGCTCGGGCACGAGCTGAGCCACGTCTACAACCGGGACATCCTGATCTCCTCGGTGGCCGGGGCGCTCGCCTCGGTGGTGATGTTCCTGGTGAACTTCGCGTGGCTGATCCCGTTCGGGCGCAGCGAGGACGACGACGGCCCGGGGCTGTTCGGGATGCTCGCCATCATGATCCTCGGCCCGCTCGCGGCCGGACTGATCCAGATGGCGGTCAGCCGCTCCCGCGAGTACCAGGCCGACGCCGACGGCGCCCGGATCACCGGCGACCCGCTCGCCCTCGCGAGCGCCCTGCGGAAGCTGGACGCCGGCACCCGCCGGCTGCCGCTCCCGCCCGAGCCGCAGCTCCAGACCGCGAGCCACATGATGATCGCCAGCCCCTTCCGTCCCGGCGAGGCCGGCGCGAGGCTCTTCTCCACCCACCCGCCGATGGCCGAGCGGGTCGCCCGCCTGGAGCGGATGGCGGGCCACGGGCGGTAGCGCGCCGCCGTCCGGGGTCAGCCCGTCTCCTCCTCGTACGCGAGCCGCAGGCGGTGGACGCCCTCGGCGACCTGGGCGGGGCTCTCGGCCGCGGCGTAGCTGAGGCGCAGGTGGGGGG
>NZ_JBIVVI010001886.1:0-1060 GCF_044757675.1 Kitasatospora sp. NPDC091257 | reverse complement strand
CGCGGCGGCGTCGGCCGGGTCGATCAGCACCCGCAGGGTGCGGCCGTGCTGGTAGGCGGGCTCGGTGGCGCCGAGCGCGAGGGCCTTCGCGGTGGCCTCGTCCAGGTCGTCGACGTAGAAGTCGAGGTGGAAGTGCTTGCTGCCGTCCGGTTCCGTCCACGGTTCCGGCCGGTAGCCGGTCACCCGGCCGAAGCCCAGCGGGCTGCCGCCCTCGGGGTTGTCCAGGATCGCGAAGCGCTCGTCCGCGTGCCTGGTCTCCCAGCCCAGCAGCTCGCCGTAGAACGAGGCCAGCGCGACCGGGTCGGCGCAGTCGATGGTGACCATGGCGAGCCGGGCGAAGCCGGTGTCGCCGGGCCCGGTCCGCGCGGACCGTTCGGACGGCTGCGACTGTTCGGACCGCTGGGACCGCTCGGACTGCTCGGTGGCGAGGTCGGACATGGCAGGTCGGCCCTTCTGGGAGAGAGCTGAGGCCCATGACCAATATGGCACCGCGGTGACCCTCCGGCACGGCGGCGGATCTCATTTTCCTTAGCGAGAGTAATGACGTAGGCTAAAGAGATGCCCGAGATGTCCGAGCAGGACCTCGCAGCGATCAGTCAGCTGCGATCGTCCACGATGCGCCTCTCCCGACGACTCAAACACCAGCGGGTGGAGGAGTCGCTGAGCCCCACCGAGATGGGAGTGCTGGGCACCCTCGCCCGGTGCGGAAAGGCGACGCCGGGTGAGCTCGCCCGGAAGGAGCACGTGCAGCCTCCTTCGATGACCAGGATCGTCGCGATGCTGGAGGAGAAGGGGCTGGTGCGGCGCGAACCGCACCCCGAGGACCGCCGCCAGGTGGTCGTCAGCAGCACCGAGCAGGCCGAGACGATCCTCGCGGAGAGTCGTCGACGCCGGAACGTCTGGCTCGCCGAGCTCGCCCAGGGGCTCGACGAGGAGGAATGGGCCGTCCTCAGGGAGGCCGCGCCGGCCGGATCGTGTTTCTCGTAGCCGAGGTGGTCCGTCATCTCGCCCTCGGGTGCGGACTCCAGGATCTTCTTCGTCAGCTGCTGGAGCAGGCCTC
>NZ_JBIVVI010001885.1:0-1061 GCF_044757675.1 Kitasatospora sp. NPDC091257 | reverse complement strand
GGATCTCCCTGCCTGGTGTCCCCCCACTCCCCCACCGACTGCCCCTGCCCCGCCGCGGGCCGCTGGTGCCACGGCTTCCACGCAGCGACTCTGGACCAGGACGTCCTCACCGCCTGGTGGCGGATCAACCCGGACTTCGGCACCGCAGTTGCCTGCGGCCCGGCCGGCCTGGTGGTCATCGACGTCGACAGCCACACCGACGTCGTCCCCGCCCGCGACCGCATCCTGCCCGGGATCCCGATCCACGAGGACGTCGACCTCGACGGGCTCGAGAACGGGTACCACACCCTGGCCCTGCTGGCCGCCCTCCGCAGGGCTCCCGATCCGACCACGGACGAGGGCACCCTGCGCGTACGCACCCCCTCCGGCGGCCTGCACATCTGGTACCAGGACCACGCCGACCGCCGGTTCGCCTGCTCCACCGGATCCTCCGCGGGCCGTGCCCTGGCCTGGCAGGTCGACGTCCGGGCGCACGGAGGCTACATCGTAGCTCCCGGGACCGTGACCGCGGCAGGCGCCTACACCCCGCTCCCCGGAGCCAGGACCCCTGCCCCCCTGCCCGAGTGGCTCGCCGAGGAACTCGTCCGCACCGGACACCTCCAGGACCGTCCCGGCCGACCGAGCGTGCCGCAGCCGGCCGTCCCCGACCGTGCCCGCCAGGCCGTCGTCGCCGCGGGCGGGGGCAAGAAGGGTGCGGAGAAGGTGCTCGACACCGTGCTCCAGGACGTCACCGACTGCGCCAACACCCCCGAGGGCGCCGGCTTCACCGGCAAGCTCAACCGTGCCGCCTACACCGTGGGCGGCCTGGTCTCGGCCGGCCACCTCACCCACGCCGTCGCCGAGCAGCTCCTCCTCGACGCGGCCCGCACCGCCCGTCCCGCCCAGGACAGGCACAACTCCGCCGTCATCCGTTCCGGCCTGGCAGCCGGCACCCGGCAACCCCTCCACATCGGGAAGGTCCGCGGATGACCGACAGCACCCGCCGCAAGAGGACGGTCTTCGACCCCGTGGCCACGGCGCAACAGATCCTGGACTACCCGCCCGTCCCGGGCCCCGCCCAC
>NZ_JBIVVI010001884.1:0-1063 GCF_044757675.1 Kitasatospora sp. NPDC091257 | reverse complement strand
CCTTTTTAATGATCCGCCCCCCCCCGATAACAACCCCACTCCCACCCCTCTTCCCCTCCCCGACGCTCTTCCGATCGCGGTGACGCCGCGGCGCCGCGGGCCGTGGGGGGGGGACGGACCGCGGCGCAGCCGTGCGCCCGGGCCGTCGGGGTCCCGGCCCGGGCCGTCTCAGCCCGGGTGGAAGGCGACCCGGACGGTCTCGTTGAAGGGGACGATCAGGCCGTTGCCCGTCTCCCAGGTCCAGGTGCGCGGGATCAGGAACATCCGGCCGCCGGAGTGGGCCAGCAGGCGCAGGCCCTCGTAGCGGTAGCGGAACCGCTCCCCCGGCTCCACGCCCGGCAGCACCGTCTCCCGCACCCCGGACCATCCCAGGTGGAGGTGCTCCGGGGTGTCCAGGACGACCGCCGGACGCCGGTAGAGGTGCCGGGCCAGCTGCTCCGCGTCGGCCGTGCCCTTCTGCTGGGCGTAGCCGCCGACCGCCCAGAACGCGCAGAGCACGACGATCACCACGCTGATCCCCAGCGCCGCCCGCTCGCCGGTCAGCGGGTACGGCGCGCCGGTGCCGCGCACGTACAGCAGCCGGGCCAGGACCGCGAGCAGCAGTCCGCCGCCGATCAGCAGCGGGGTGCCCATCGGGCCGGCGTCGAACACCTCGAAGCCGGCCAGGAAGCCGAGCATCAGCAGCGGGACGACCAGTACGACGACGGCCGAACAGGCCCGTCGCACCGTCCGGGCGCCGACCCTGCCGGCCTCGGCGGCCCTGGTCGCGACGTGGTAGCCGAGCGCGCCGACCAGCGCCCCGCACAGGGCGAACCCGGCCGGCACGTAGAGCGCGGGGGAACTGCGGAGCAGCAGGTCCTGGGTGGCGAAGCCGATCATGCCGGCGTCGATGCCGAAGTAGCCGTAGAGCGAACTGGTGTAGGCGTAGCCGAAGAAGAAGAGCAGCGCGGTGAGGAGGGTGGTCGGGGCGACCCAGGTGGCGAGCTTGGCGATCCAGTCCGACCAGGAGCGCGAGGACGGCCGCTCCGGCTCTCCCGGGGGTGCCTCCTCGGCAGGGCTCAGG
>NZ_JBIVVI010001883.1:0-1066 GCF_044757675.1 Kitasatospora sp. NPDC091257 | reverse complement strand
GGGCACCGCCCTGAAGGCCGTCAAGGAACAGCTGCGGGCCGTGCCGGACCGCGGCCTCGGGTACGGCGCGCTGCGCCACCTGGACCGGGACGAGGCGCTCGCCGACACCCCCGCCCCCGGCGTGAGCTTCAACTACCTGGGCCGCTTCGACTGGTCCACCGACGGCGCCGCCCTCGTCCGCGCCGTCCCCGGCGGCCTCGGCGGCGCGGAGGCGCCCGGCACCGAGCGCCCCCACCTGCTGGACGTGGTCGCCCGGGTCGAGGACGGCGAGCTGGAGATCGGCTGGTACTACAGCGCCGGCCGGCACCGCGCCGACACCGTCACCGCACTGGCCGAGGCCATGCTCGACGCACTGGAGCGGATCGTCGCCCACTGCGCCGAACCCGGCGCCGGCGGCCGCACCCCCTCCGACTTCCCGCTCGCCCGCCTCGACCAGGCGGCGGTGGACCGCATCGCCGGGGACGGCCGCACCGTCGCCGACGTCCACCCGCTGACACCGATGCAGGCCGGGATGCTCTTCCACAGCCTGCTCGACCCGGACGGCGACACCTACGTCAACCAGGTCCAGCTGGTGCTGACCGGGGTCACCGACCCGCACGCGCTGGCCGAGGCCTGGCAGCGGACCGCCGACGCCAACGCCGTCCTGCGCACCCGGCTCAGCTGGCAGGACGGCGCCGAACCGCTCCAGGTCGTCCAGCACCGGGCCGCCGTCCCGGTGACCCACCACGACTGGACCGGCCGCCCCGCCGAACAGGTCGAGCGGGACACCGCCCGGCTGCTCGCCGAGGACCGGGCGGCCGGGATCGACCTGGGCGGCGCGCCGCTGCTGCGGCTGGCCCTGATCCGGCTGACCCCGAGCCGGGTGCGGGTGGTGTGGACCTTCCACCACGTGCTGCTCGACGGCTGGAGCGCCGCCCAGGTCTTCGACGAGGTCTGCGAGCGCTACGCCGCCCTGACCGCCGGACGCCGGCCCGCCCCGGTCGAGCGCGCGCCCTACGCCGACTACCTGCGCTGGCTGGCCGGCCAGGACCGGGCGGCGGTCGAGCGGTACTGGCGCGACACCCTG
>NZ_JBIVVI010001882.1:0-1067 GCF_044757675.1 Kitasatospora sp. NPDC091257 | reverse complement strand
CCCGCCCCACCCGGGCCCGCCCGAGCCTCCGCGCCCGGGCGGGCCCGGCCCGTACCGGCGGCCCCGCGTGCCAGGTAGAACTACTGCCACGACCACAGGGGAGGAAACCGAAGGTGATCGACACGACGACCCCGGCCGGCCGGGCCGCCCGGCTCCACGACCGCTACCCCAGCCTCGACGAACTCACCGCCACCGCCCACCAGTTGGCCGCCCAGCGGCCCGACCTGTGCCGGGTGCGCACCGTCGGCACCTCCCGCGCCGGACGCCCCCTGACCCTGCTGACCGTCGGCCGCGGCCCGCACGACCTCCTCGTCGTCGCCGGCGCCCACGCCGACGAGTTCGCCGGCCGGGCCGCCGTCACCGACCTCGCCCACCACGCCCTCGCGGCCCAACACCCGGGCCTGGCCTGGCACTTCCTGCTCTGCCTCGACCCCGACGGCGCCCACCTCGCCGACGGCAGCCGCACCGCCCGCACCCTGCGGGCCTACTACGACCACTACTACCGCCCCGCCGCCGAGGACCAGCCCGAATGGGCCCCCGCCATCGGCTCCGACCTCCCCGAGAGCCGCACCCTCCTCGACCTCATCGACGAACTGCGCCCCACCCTCCAGTTCTCCCTGCACAGCACCGACGTCGGCGGCACCTTCGTCCAGGCCACCGGCGACCCCGCCGCCCTCGCCGAGCCCTTCACCCGCTCCGCCGCCGACCTCGGCATCCCCGTCGAGACCGGCAACTTCGACACCTTCCACCTGCACGAATCCGGCCCCGGCCTCTACCTCATGGCCCCCCACCACATCGACCACCAGGAGACCGCCACCGGCATGCTCACCCCCCGCCAGGACGGCGGCGGCCGGGCCGGCACCTGGTTCGCCCCCCAGCGCCACGGCGGCCAGACCGTCCTGGTCGAAGTCCCCGCCTGGACCAGCGCCCACCTCGGCGACACCCGCCCCGCCGACGCCGTCCGCCTGTACCTGCGCACCTGCGCCGACCGCCTGCGCCACCGCGGCACACTCCTCACCGCGCTCCTCGACGCCGCCCTGCCCTACGTGCGAAACCCCGACACCCCC
>NZ_JBIVVI010001881.1:0-1072 GCF_044757675.1 Kitasatospora sp. NPDC091257 | reverse complement strand
TGTCCAGGATGCCCATGATCGCCTGCGCCGTCACCGACTTGCCCGAGCCGGACTCCCCCAGCACCGCCAGCGTCTCCCCCGCCGCGACGGAGTAGCTCACCCCGTTCACGGCCCTGGCGACGCCGTCCCGGGTACGGAACTCCACGTGCAGGTCGTCGACCTCCAGCAGCGGCGCCCCGGGTTCCGCGCTCCCCCGACCGCCGCCGATCAGCTCCACCGCGTCCATCAGAGCAGCCTCCCCGGCGCCGCGGCACCCACTGCTGGGCGCAGAGCAACTATCAAGGAACGGACCGCACTTGGCGAGCCTGCGGCAGATCTCTTTTCCGTCACGGGAAAGGGCGCGCCCCCGCCCGCGGGGACGCGCCCTGGTCATCGACCGGTCTCAGCCGGCGCGCTGCCCGGCCTCCCGCTCCGCCGCGAAGTGACACGCCGAGTCGTGCCGCGCCGCCCCGTCCAGCCAGGACGGCGCGGCCAGCAGCGGCTCCTCGACCTCGCACCGCTGCTGCGCCTTCCAGCAGCGGGTGCGGAAGCGGCAGCCGGACGGCGGGTTGGCCGGCGAGGGCACGTCGCCGGTGAGCACGATCCGGTCCCGGATCTCCCGCGCCCTCGGGTCCGGCACCGGCACCGCGGAGAGCAGCGCCTGGGTGTACGGGTGGGTGGCGTTCTCGTAGATCTCCTCGTCCGAGCCGATCTCGACCATCTTCCCCAGGTACATCACCCCGACCCGGTCGGAGATGTGCCGAACGATGGAGAGGTCGTGCGCGATGAACATGTACGACAGGTTGAACTCGCCCTGCAGCTGCTCCAGCAGGTTGATCACCTGCGCCTGGACGGACACGTCCAGCGCGGAGACCGGCTCGTCGCAGATGATGATCTCCGGCTTGAGCGCCAGCCCCCGGGCGATGCCGATGCGCTGGCGCTGGCCGCCGGAGAACTGGTGCGGATAGCGGTTGATGTACTCCGGGTTGAGCCCGACCACGTCCAGCAGGTCCTGGACGGCCTTGCGGCGGTCGCCCTTGGGCGCCACCTCGGGGTGGATCTCGAACGGCTCGCCGATGATGTCGCCGACCGT
>NZ_JBIVVI010001880.1:0-1073 GCF_044757675.1 Kitasatospora sp. NPDC091257 | reverse complement strand
GGGGGAGGTAGCAGGGTGGTGCCATGAACGGCGACACGACGTACACCATCGGTGAGCTGGCCCGACGGACGGGGCTGACGGTCAAGACCGTCCGCTTCTACTCGAACCAGGGGATCGTGCCGCCGGCCGACCGCAACCCGGCCGGCCACCGGCGGTACGGTGCCGACGCCGTCGCCCGCCTGGAACTGGTCCGCACCCTGCGGGAGCTCGGGCTCGGACTGCCCGCGATCCGGCGGGTGGTGGAGCGCGAACTGACACCGGCCGATGTCGCCGCCGCGCAGGCGGAGGCGATCGACGTCCAGATCCGGGTGCTGCGACTGCGGCGGGCCGTGCTCGGGACGGTGGCCAGGCTCGGCTCGACGCCTGAGGAGTTGACGCTCGTGCACCAGTTGGCCCGGCTCACGGAGGACGAACGGGGACACCTGATCGGGGAGTTCCTGGCGGGGGTGTTCGGCAGGATCGGGGGCGGCGGGACAGGGGGCGGTGGGATCGGGAACGGCGGGCGGTTCGCCGCCGTGGCGCGCTCGTTGACGCCGGAGCTGCCGGAGGAACCGTCGGTCGAACAGGTCGAGGCCTGGGTGGAGTTGGCGCGGCTGGCGGGGGACACCGGGTTCCGGGCGCTGCTGCGCGGGCTCGCCGAGGCCGAGGCGGCCGAGGCGGAAGCGGCGGAGGGGGTGGCCGGGGCGGTGCGGACCGCTGCGCATGTGCCGAGGCCCGGACTGGCCGTGGCAGTGAGGGAGTTGGCCGGACCGGCGGTCGCGGCCGGGGTGGAGCCGGAGTCGGTGGAGGCGGCGGCCGTCGTCGCGGAGTTGGTGGAGCGGTACGGGCGGTGGTGCGCGGGGGCGGTGCCGGGAGATGCCGGGGCGCTGCGTGACCGTTTGGCGGAGCGGCTGGGGGCGATGGCCGATCCGCGGCGGGAGCGGTACCTGGAGCTGCTGGCGGTGGTCAACGGATGGGTTGCACCGGAGAGTTGGGCGGCCGAGGTGAACTGGGCGGTGCGCGCCGTGGCGTGAGCCGGTGCGGGGGTCGGGGGCGCGTGACGGGGGGTGCGGATGCGGCTGGGGGTGCCGGAG
>NZ_JBIVVI010001879.1:0-1074 GCF_044757675.1 Kitasatospora sp. NPDC091257 | reverse complement strand
GGGAGATCCACATCGGTGGGGTCGGCGTCACCCGCGGGTACGCCAACCGGCCGGGGCTGACCGCCGAGCGCTTCGTGCCGGATCCCTTCGGTGCGGCCGGCGGCCGGCTGTACCGGACCGGCGACCTGGCGCGGTACCTGCCGGACGGCAGCCTCGTCTTCCTCGGCCGCACCGACGAGCAGGTGAAGATCCGGGGATACCGGATCGAGCTGGGCGAGATCGAGGCCGCGCTGTGCGCGCAGCCCGGTGTCGCCAGGGCCGCGGTGACGGTGCGCGGCGGCGGGACGGACGCCGAACTGGCCGGCTACCTGGTGTGGCAGGACCGGCCCGGTGACCTGGGGGACCTGCGGCGCTCCCTGCGCGAGACCCTGCCCGAGTTCATGGTGCCGACGACGCTGACCGCACTCGACCGGATCCCGTTGACCACCAACGGCAAGGTGGACCGCGGGGCCCTGCCCGCGCCCGCCCGCCACGGCCACGAGGCGGGCGCGCTACCGCCGCGGGACCTGCCGGAACTCCTGATGACCGGGATCTGGGAGCGTGTGCTGGACACCCCGCGGGTCGGCGTCCGGGACGACTTCTTCGCGCTGGGCGGGCACTCCCTCAGGGCGGTCGAGCTGGTGGAGGCGATCCGGCGGGAGTGGGGGGTCACCGTGCCGCTGAACACGGTGTTCCGCCATCCCACCGTCGAGGGCCTGTGCGCGGAACTGCCCCACGCGTCGCGGGCCCTGCGCCGGCTCGTCGTCCCGCTGGCCGAAGGGGACCGCCGCCGGGCGCCGCTGATCCTGGTGCACCCGCAGAGCGGCGACGTGTGCTCCTTCCTCCACCTGGCCGGACAGCTCACCGGGCGCCTCGCCGAATCCCCTGCGGGCGGCCGGCCCGTCCACGGCCTGGAGGCCGTCGGCTACAACACCGACGAGCCGCCCCTGGCCACCGTGGAGGAGCAGGCGCAGCGCTACCTGCGGGAGCTGCGGTCCGTCCTGCCCGACGGCCCGTACCTGCTGGCCGGCTGGTCCTTCGGCGGGCTGGTCGCCTTCGAGATGGCCCGCCTGCTGGAGGAACAGGGGAACCCCC
>NZ_JBIVVI010001878.1:0-1074 GCF_044757675.1 Kitasatospora sp. NPDC091257 | reverse complement strand
GAAGAACCCGACCACGTCGTCCAGCGCCTGGTCCGAACGCCCCGCCACCACCGTCCCGATCGGAACATCCGTCCCCGCACCCAGCCGCGACAACAGAGCCGCCAACGCCGCATGCAGCACCATGAACAACGTCACACCGTGCCGACGCGCCAACCCCTCCAGCTCTGCATGCAATTGGGCGTCGAAATGGAACTCCAACAGCTCACCGTCATGCGACGCGGCGGCAGGGCGGGGCCGGTCGAACGGCAAGGCCATCTCCTGCGGCAGTTCACCCAGCAGATCGCGCCAGTACGTCAGCTGCTCGTCGAGAATCTCGCCGAGCTGGTTGTGCTGCCAGAGGGTGTAGTCCGCGTACTGGACCGCCAGCGGCTCCCAGACCGGCACGGAACCGGCCAGCCGGGCCCGATAGGCCGAGGCGACACCCGACCAGAGCGGACCGGAGGACCAACCGTCACTCGCGATGTGATGCAAAGTCAGGACGAGGACGGACTCGTCCTCGCCGAGCGTGAACAGCGCTACTCGGAGCGGCAGTTCGGTCGAGAGCCTGAAGAGGCCGAAGGCCTCCGCATTGATCCGCTCCGCCAGCTCCTCCTCCGTGCACGGCTCGACCGTGAACGGAACCCGGGCGGCCTCGACCGGCAGAATCAGCTGCCGGGGCTCACCGTCGACCGTCGGGTAGACCGTGCGCAGGGCCTCGTGCCGGCCCACCACGTCACCGATCGCGCCGCGCAGAGCCTCGATGTCCACCGTGCCGTGCAGGCGGAACGCGAACGGACTGTTGTACGTGGCGGAGGCACCTTCGAGCTGGTCCAGGAACCACAGTCGCTGCTGCGCGAACGACAGCGGCAGCACCTCCGGCCGCGCGCCCGCCACCAGCGCCGGACGCGCCGGGCCACCGTCCTTCAGCTTCTCCACGACCCCGACCACGGTCGGGTTGCGGAACAGATCACGGATGCCCAGCTCGGCGTTCAGGGTCGTACGGATCCGGCTGATCAGCCGCGTCGCGAGAAGCGAATGACCGCCCAGAGCGAAGAAGTTGTCGTCGATCCCCACCGACGGCACATCGAGCACCTC
>NZ_JBIVVI010001877.1:0-1076 GCF_044757675.1 Kitasatospora sp. NPDC091257 | reverse complement strand
CCACCCCCGTACCGCCGCCCCGGCCCTTCTGCCACCCTTGGAAACACCAGCTCCAGGAGTCACGATGCTCCGTTCCGCCCTTCTCGCGGCCTCCCGGTCCCCGCAGGTCCGCACCGTGGTCGAGAGTTTCCCGCCGACCCACGCGATAGTCGAGCGCTTCGTCGCCGGCGACGTCCTCGACGACGCCGTCACCGCCACGGACGACCTGATCGCCACCGGCCGCAAGGTCACCCTGGACCACCTCGGCGAGGACACCCAGGACGCCGCCCAGGCCGCCGGCACCGCCGAGGCCTACGAGCACCTGCTCAAGGCCCTCAAGGACACCGGCCTCGCGGCCGGCGCCGAGGTGTCGGTCAAGCTGTCGGCCGTCGGCCAGTTCCTCCCGGTGGACGGCGAGAAGATCGCGCTGGAGAACGCCCGCCGCATCTGCGAGGCCGCCGCCGACGCCGGCACCACGGTGACCCTCGACATGGAGGACCACACCACCACCGACTCCACCCTCGCCATCGCGCGCGAGCTGCGGGCGGACTTCCCCTGGCTGGGCGTCGTGCTCCAGGCCTACCTGCGCCGCACCGAGGCCGACTGCCGCGACTTCTCGAGTGAGGGCTCCCGCGTGCGCCTGTGCAAGGGCGCCTACAAGGAGCCCGAGTCGGTCGCCTTCCAGGGCAAGCACGAGGTCGACCTCGCGTACGTCCGCGCCCTGAAGGTCCTGATGGCGGGCGAGGGCTACCCGATGATCGCCTCGCACGACCCCAACATGATCAAGATCGCCGGCCAGCTGGCCCAGTGGAACGGCCGCAAGCGGGACTCCTTCGAGTATCAGATGCTGTTCGGCATCCGCCCCGAGGAGCAGCTGCGCCTCGCCGGCGAGGGCAACACGATGCGCGTGTACCTCCCGTACGGCCAGGAGTGGTACGGGTACTTCATGCGCCGCCTCGCGGAGCGCCCGGCCAACCTGACCTTCTTCCTGCGCGCCATGGCTCCCTGGTGGCTCCCGCCCATCCAGGAGTGGATCCGGCCGTCCAGCGAGAGCATGACGAACATGCCGTTGGCGTCGAGTCCGTCGTCGTGCTCCT
>NZ_JBIVVI010001876.1:0-1077 GCF_044757675.1 Kitasatospora sp. NPDC091257 | reverse complement strand
GCGTTCAGTTGGTAGGGGGCTCCCGCCACCAGGGTCGCCGCGGCCAGGGCCGCGCCGGCGGCCTCGGTCAGCGGTGTGCCGTCCCACCCGATGACCGTGATCCGGTCAGCCATCTGCGGCCGTTCTCCCTCGCCTCGGTGCGCCACTCGATCCGCCGTCGTGCGGTGCCGGTCCAGAGGCTACCGGGTGCGGTACCCCGGACCCCGACATCTCGCACACATGTCCACGCCGGGTCAGGGGCTTCGGCGCTCAGTCGCGGAGCACGTAGCGCTGGTCGCCGTGCCAGCCCCCGCGGAGCGGCTCGGGCGACTCCAGGTCCTCCGGGAGCAGGCTCCACAGAATGAGGTCGCTGCGGCTCTCTCCCCCGGTCCGGCCGCCGGGAGATGCCTCCGGCACCGCCTCGCCGGACTCTCCCCGGACTATCCAGGCGCTGCGCAGCACGCCCTCGCTGATGCCGCCGATCTTCTGGGCGACCTGCTGGGCGGCGGTGTTCCCGGCGGCGGTGCGCAGCTCCAGGCGCAGGAAGCCGCGGTCCTCGAACAGCCACTGGGCGACGCCGAGGACGGCCTCCGGGGCGTAGCCCTCGCCGCGCGCCCAGACGGCGGTGACGTAGGAGATCTCGGTGCTGCGCAGCCGCCAGTCGGTGTTGCGCAGCTCGACCAGGCCGACCAGGCGCTGGGTCAGGTTCTCGGTGACGGCGAAGACGATGCCGCGCCCGGCGGCCCGGTGGGCGGGGGCGAGGGTGCGGGCGAGCTCGGCCGCGTAGTCCTCGGTGAAGGGGTGCGGCAGGTCCGTCCAGGCGAGGACGAGGTCGTCGGCCATCATGGTGGCCAGCCCGGGGGCGTCGTCCTCCGCCAGGGGCCGAAGCAGCAGCCGTTCGGTGCTGATGGCGGTCTCGGGGAAGCTCGCTGCCATGCCGTCTCTCCTCGCCGGGTCGTGAACACAACACCGTACGCCTCCGTCGTGCCCCGGGTGCCACGCGGTGCGCTGCCCGCACGACGGTACGTCAGAACGCGGTCGGCCGGAGTGTCCCTGCCGCATACTGCCCGACCGGGCCCCCGCCGAGGTGCGGCGGGG
>NZ_JBIVVI010001875.1:0-1078 GCF_044757675.1 Kitasatospora sp. NPDC091257 | reverse complement strand
CTCCCCACCCCCGGCCGACCGGACCGGCAGAACCGGCAACGCCGGTTGCCGGTCGCGGTGTTCCGGCACATCTGACGTACGTTCACTATGTGAAAAAAGATGCCTGGTGGCGGTGCCAGGTACATGGCTACTCTGCGGTACGGCCGGTCAGGCCCCGGCCGAACCGGGTCATTTCGACCCTCCCCATGCTCGGACCAGAGGAGTGCCCATGCCCCGCTCTTCCCGCTCCGCCCGCACCACCGGCACCGACAGACCGGCCCGCCGCCGTCTGCCCGCGCTCGCCGCCCTCGCCGCCGCGACCGGGAACGTCCTGCTCACCAGCGGGGCGCAGCAGGCCCTGGACTGCGTCCTGCGGACGCTCACCCGCCCCGGCGACGTCCTCGCCGTGGACGCCCTCGGCTACCCGGGCATCAAGCTGCTCGCCACCGCCCACGGGCTGGACCTGGCGCCCGTCCCGGTCACCGCCGCGGGCCCGGACCTCGACGCGCTCGACCGGCTCTGCCGCGCCCGGCCGGTGCGGGCGGTCTACACCCAGCCGACCGTCCACAACCCGCTCGGCTGGGTGCTCGGCCCGGAACAGCGCGAGCGCCTCGTCCGGCTCGCCGCCGACCACGGCTTCACCCTGATCGAGGACGGCACCTACGCCTTCCTGGAGGCCGCGCCGCCGCCACCCCTGCACGCCCTCGCCCCCGAGCGCACCTGCTACCTGGCCGGCCTCTCCAAGAGCGTGGCACCGGGCCTGCGGTTCGGCTTCGCCGTCCTGCCCGGCCACCTGCTCCGGGCTGCCACCACCGCCCTGCGCACGGCGGCCTGGGGTGCCCCCGGCCTGATCACCGCCCTCGCCACCGGCTGGCTCGCCGACGGTACGGTCGCCCGCCTGGAGCGGGAACGCCGCGCGGACGCCGCCGCCCGCCAGGCCGTCGCCCGCACCGCCCTGGCCGGCCTGACCACCACCGCCCACCCCACCTCCTACATCCTCTGGCTCACCCTCGAACCCCATCAGCGCCCCGACCACGCGGCCGCCGCCCTGGCCGCCGAGGGCATCCTGGTCTCCACCGCCGACGCCTTCGCCACCACC
>NZ_JBIVVI010001874.1:0-1085 GCF_044757675.1 Kitasatospora sp. NPDC091257 | reverse complement strand
GGTGTCGTGCTCCTGGAGCGGTTGTCGGACGCCCGCCGCAACGGCCACCGGGTGCTGGCGGTGGTGCGGGGTTCGGCGGTCAATCAGGACGGGGCGTCCAATGGGCTGACCGCGCCCAACGGCCCGTCGCAGGAGCGGGTGATCCGTCAGGCGCTGGCGAATGCGGGACTGTCGACGGCGGACGTGGACGTGGTGGAGGCGCACGGTACCGGCACGACGCTCGGCGATCCCATCGAGGCGCAGGCGCTGTTGGCGACCTACGGTCAGGGGCGCAACGAGCCGTTGTGGCTGGGGTCGGTGAAGTCGAACATCAGCCACACCCAGGCCGCCGCCGGTGTGGCGGGCGTGATCAAGATGGTGATGGCGATGCGCCACGGTGAACTGCCGCCGACGCTGCACGTCGACGCGCCGACCTCCCACGTCGACTGGGAGTCCGGAAACATCCGGCTGCTGACCGAGGCCCGGCCGTGGCCGGAGACGGGGCGTCCCCGCCGTGCCGGTGTGTCGGCGTTCGGTATCAGCGGCACCAACGCGCACGTGATCCTGGAGGCACCGGCGCCGGACCCGGCCGAGGAGGCCTCGTCCGAGTCTCCTGCCGTTTCCGCGCCCGCAGCCGTCGTGCCGGTGCCGTGGCTGCTGTCGGCGAAGTCGGACGAGGCCCTGCGCGACCAGGCCCGCAGGCTGCGCGGGTTCCTCGCCGAGCACCCCGAGGTCACACCGGCAGAGGTGGCCGCGGACCTGGCCGCGCGGGCCAGGTTCCCGCACCGTGCCGTGCTGACGGACCCGTCCGGTCTGGACGCGCTGATCGCCGGAGAAGCCGGAATCGTCACGGGCACTGCCTCCCCGGGCAGGTCGGCGTTCGTGTTCTCCGGTCAGGGTGGTCAGTGGGTGGGGATGGGGAGGGGTCTGTACCGGGAGTTCCCGGTGTTCGCGCGGGCGCTGGACGAAGTGTGCGGGCTGCTGGGGTTGCCGGTGGAGGTGCTGTTCGAGGACGGGTTGACATGAACTCACTAACACAGGAAGCTCTTTCGCATCTGCGCAGAATCAGCGTGTATCAAGCATCTCCGATCACTCATCAAGCGCAT
>NZ_JBIVVI010001873.1:0-1085 GCF_044757675.1 Kitasatospora sp. NPDC091257 | reverse complement strand
GCGTGAGGTGCCGGCGGTGACGCTGCCGGAGCTGTTCGAGGCGCAGGCGGTGCGGACGCCGGGTGCGGTGGCGGTGTCGGACGCGTCGGGTGGTGTGACGTACGGGGAGTTGAACGAGCGGGCGAACCGGTTGGCGCACCTGCTGGTCGGGGGTGGTGTGGGGCCGGAGGACCTGGTCGCGGTGTGCCTGCCGCGGTCGGTGGATCTGGTGGTGGCGCTGCTGGCGGTGGGGAAGGCGGGGGCGGCGTACCTGCCGCTGGACCCGGAGTACCCGGTCGAGCGGTTGGCGGCGACGGTGGCCGACAGCGGTCCCGTGGTGCTGCTGACCGCCGGCGGCGTCGGTGCGGCCGGGGAGGTGGCCGAGGGCGTCCGGCGGATCGATATCGATGCTGTCGAGACCGGCAACGCCCTGAGTGCGCTGTCGACTTCGAACCCGGAGCGTGCGGGCCACAGTCCGGAGAGTCCGGCGTATGTCATTTACACCTCGGGGTCGACGGGTCGGCCGAAGGGTGTGGTGGTGACGCAGGCGGGCCTGGTGAACTACGTGGTCCGGTGTGTGGAGGTGTATCCGGAGGTCGCGGGGCTGACGGTGCTGCACGCGTCGGTGTCGTTCGACGCGGGTGTGACGGGCCTGTACGGGGCTCTGGTGTGCGGTGGCGAGGTGGTCGTCGCCGCGTTGGACGATGCTCTGCCGGGTGTGTTGGGTGGTCGGCGTCCGTCGTTCATGAAGGTGACGCCGAGCGCGTTGGCGGTGCTGGACTCGCTGGGCGATCGCGTGAGTCCGACGGGCCGGCTGATGGTGGGTGGTGAGGCCGTCCAGGCGGCGGCGGTGGCGCAGTGGCGCGAGCGTCACCCGGGTGTCGTGGTGGTGGATCACTACGGCCCGACGGAGGCGACGGTCGGCTGTACCGACTTCGTGCTTCCGGAGGAGCTGGACGGGTCGGAGGTCGTCCCGATCGGTCGGCCGATGTGGAACACCCGGGCGTACGTGCTGGATTCCGGGCTGCGTCCGGTCCCGGTGGGTGCGGCGGGTGAGCTGTACATCGCGGGTGTTCAGCTGGCGCGCGGCTACCTGGGCCGTCCGG
>NZ_JBIVVI010001872.1:0-1086 GCF_044757675.1 Kitasatospora sp. NPDC091257 | reverse complement strand
GGGTCCATGGCCAGGGCCTCGCGCGGCGAGATGCCGAAGAACTCCGCGTCGAACTCGGCGGCGTCGTGCAGGAAGCCGCCGTGCCGGGTGTAGGACGTACCGGGCCGCTCGGGGTCCGGGTCGTAGAGGCCCTCCAGGTCCCAGCCGCGGTTGACCGGCCAGGCGGAGACCGCGTCGGCGCCCTGGGAGACCAGGTCCCACAGCAGTTCCGGCGTGTCGGCGCCGCCGGGATAGCGGCAGGCCATGGAGACGATGGCGATCGGTTCGTGGCGGGCCTGCTCGGCCTCGCGCAGCTGCCTCCGGGCGTCACCGAGGTCCGCGGTGGCGCGCCTGAGGTAGTCGAGCAGCTTCTTGTCGTCGGACATCAGTGCCAGCTCTCTTTCAGGCGTTTCCGAAGTCGTTGTCGAGCAGGGCGAACAGCTCGTCCGCTGTCGCCGTTTCCATCGCGGTGGCGGTGTGGTCCACCGGTCCTGGCGGTGGTGCCTCGCCGCCCGGTGCGCCGGTGCGCCGCCCCCAGCCGCGCAGCAGTTCGTTCAGCCGTTCGCCGACCCCGTCGGTGTCGGCCGCTCCGGGCGGGACGGCCGCGAGGAGCGCGGCCAGCCGGTCCAGCTCGGCCAGCAGCGGCGAGGGCGGTTCGGGCGCGGCGGACAGCTCCGCGTCCAGGTGGGCGGCGAGCGCCTCTGGCGTCGGGTGGTCGAAGACGACCGTCGGCGGGACGGCCAGCCCGGTGGCCTCGCACAGCGCGTTCCTGAACCGCACCGCGAGCATCGAGTCGAAGCCGATCTCGGAGAAGGCGCGTTCCGGGCGCACCGGACCGGTTCCGGAATGGCCGAGGACCGCGGCCGCGTGCCGGACGACCAGGTCGAGCACCGCTTGGCGGCGTGCCTGCCGATCCAGCGGGGCCAGCCGGGCGGCCAGTCGTGCGGCGGGGGTGCCGTCCTCGTCGCCCGCGGTCCGCGGAGTGTCCACGGCCGGCGCCGCGGCGGTGGCCGCGACGGCCGTCCGGCCCGGTGTGGGCAGCCAGTACCGGTCGCGCTGGAAGGGGTACGTCGGCAGCAGGACGGGTGCCGCGCCGCCCGGCCCGGG
>NZ_JBIVVI010001871.1:0-1087 GCF_044757675.1 Kitasatospora sp. NPDC091257 | reverse complement strand
CGCAGGTTCTCGGCGGTGAGCACGTCGAGGGCGGAGAACGGCTCGTCCATCATCAGCACGTCCGGTTCGACGACCAGCGCCCGGGCGAAGCCGAGCGGGCAGGATTCCCTGATCCGTCCCTGAGGATTGCCTCATTCCGCGCCCGGCGCCGGACATTTCGGGGAGCATGGGAAACGTCCCACCCACCCGCCCCCGACGGACGGAGCCCGCGATGGCCGGACTGCCCGACGACTTCACCGGACACGACCCCACGCGGCCGGGGCCGGGCGGTGGCGCCCGGGCGATCCGCTGCCCCGCCTGCCGCCGCGAGCACCTCTACGAACCTCCCTCCCTCCCCTGCCCGTGCGGGGCCTCGCTCAAGGTGCCGCTGCTGCGCGGCGGGGTGCCGGTGCAGGTGCGCTTCCGGTCCTGGGAGGACTCCTGGCTGAGCATGCGCTGCCCGCACTGCGGCCGCTCCGACCAGTGGCCGCAGCCCGAGTTCACCTGCAACTGCGGCGCCACCGTCCGGCTGCCGGTGGACCGCGCCACCCGCCTGGGCGGCGGCACCGCCGCCCCGCTCGCCGCCCCCGGCCCGCAGGCCGCCCGCCCGTACCCGGCCCACCCGATGAACGCGCCCGCCCCGGCCCCGCCCGCACCGCCCTCGGCCGGCCGCCCCCGCCCGTTCCGCCACCGCGCGCCGTTCCGCCCCCATCCGGTGCGCACCTCGCAGGACGCGGTGTTCACCGCCGCCCGCTACCTGGAGTGGCTGGGCTTCGACGACCTGGAGCTGACCGAGGCCCAGGAGCGCGACGGGGTCACCCTGCTGGGCAGCCGGATGGTCGCCCAGGTGGACACCTGGACCGAGCCCGCCGACGTGAAGTCGGTCGAGTGCCTCTGGCTGCAGACCCTGCACGCCGAGGAGATGGCCGCCGCGATGTTCACCCTCGCGGGTTATTCGCACCAGGCCACCGTGCGCGGCGAACAGCTGCTGGTCGCCCTGTTCAGCCTGGACCTGGCGGGTGTGCCGCAGCCCGCGAACGGCGCCGCCGAGGCCCTGATGGAGACCGGCTGGACCTCCTGACCCACCGGGCGGCCCGCCGGGCCGCCC
>NZ_JBIVVI010001870.1:0-1088 GCF_044757675.1 Kitasatospora sp. NPDC091257 | reverse complement strand
GCGGCGATCAGGTACTTGTTGAGGTTGATGCCGGCCAGGCGGGCGGCGGTGTCGTTGCCGCCGATCGCGTAGATGTTGCGGCCGATGTCGGTGTAGGTGAGCAGGGCGTGCACGGCGACGGCGGTGAGGATCAGCAGCCAGACCATGGTGGGCAGGCCGGCGATCCTGCCGCGGCTGAGGAAGACGAAGACCGGGTCGTTGAGCACGTACCCCTGGGCGCGGCCGTCCGAGACGAGCTGGGCGACGCCCTTGTAGGCGGCCAGTCCGGCGAGGGTGGCGATGGTCGGGTTGACCCGGCCGTAGACGATGACGACGCCGTTGAACAGGCCGATGCCGGCGCCGATGGCCAGCGCGGCCCCGATGCCGAGGAAGGGGCTGGAGCCGGCGGACGTGAAGACCATGGCGCTGGTGACGGAGGCCAGGCCGGCCTGGGAGCCGACGGAGATGTCGAGGCCGCCGCAGATGATCACGACGGTCTGGACGACGGCCAGCAGTCCGGAGATGGTGGCGGCCTCGGCGATGACCTGGATGTTGTCCCAGCCGACGAAGTTGGGGTTGAGCGAGCCGAACAGGGCGACGACGGCGACGAGGGCGCCGATCAGGCTGAGGTTCTGGCCGCCGATCGCGGCGAGCAGGGCGCGCGGGCCGCCGGTCCGGACGGGCAGGGCCCCGGCGTCCGGCGCCGGGGCGGTCGGGGGAGTGGCGGTGGTCATCGGGTCTCTCCGGTCTGGGCGGTGGTGGTGGCGGCGAGGTCGTCGGCCATGGCGAGGGCGAGGATGGCCTCCTCCGTCGCCCGGTCACGGGTCAGTTCGCCGGTCGTGCGGCCGTTCTGCATCACCACGACCCGGTCGGCGAGGCCGAGGACTTCGGGCAGTTCGGAGGAGATGACCAGGACGGCGGTGCCCTCGCGGGCGAGGTCGGCGATGATCTGGTAGATCTCGGCCTTGGCGCCGATGTCGACGCCCCGGGTGGGTTCGTCGAGGATCAGCAGGTCGGGCTTGCGGGCGAGCCAGCGGGCGAGGACGACCTTCTGCTGGTTGCCGCCGGACAGGGTGCGGACCTCGGCCTCGATGGAGGGGGCTCGCACC
>NZ_JBIVVI010001869.1:0-1090 GCF_044757675.1 Kitasatospora sp. NPDC091257 | reverse complement strand
GGTGTGCATGGCGCTCCCTGGATGACGTGGGAGGTGGGGGGTTGCCCCGCATCCTCTACCGTACTGAAAATTCAGTCAAGCTTTTGATGCAGGACTCCTCGAAAACCCTGAAACGATCATCAGGCAACTGGCCCGACCAGCCGAGGAGCACATAGAGTGGGCGCCCATGTCGGACCGTCGGACAGAAATACTCAAGGCCGCCACCAGGGTCATCGCCCGGCGCGGCGTACGCGGACTGCGGGTGGGCGAGCTGGCGAGCGAAGCCGGGGTGTCCACCTCGTTGATCTACTACCACTTCACCGACCGGGCCGGCCTGCTGCGCCGGACGCTCGACTTCATCAGCGACCGCGCCGACCACTACACCGCCGAACCGGACCCGGTGCCCCGGACCGAGGACCCCCGCGCCGACCTGGAACAGGTGCTGCTCCTGGAGCTCCAGGACACCGTCGAAGTACGGGAGAACAGCACCGCCTGGGGCGAGTTGAGAGCCACCGCGGTCTTCGACCCGGAGCTTCGCGAGGACCTCGCGCGAACCACCCACACCTGGGTTCACGACGTCGCCGAACTGCTCGCCCGGGCCGATCCGGGCGGCACCGCGCCGGCGCACGCGGCGGCCGCCGAACGGCTGACCGCACTCGTCGAGGGCCTGAGCGTGCGCTGGCTCAGCGGCTCGCTGCCGGTCGAGCACGCCCGCCGCCTGCTGCGCGGGGCGATCGAGGCGGAGCTGGGAGACCCCCGGCGAGGCGCCGGGGGCGGCGGGGACTCCGGAGGCAGCGGGGGCCCCGGACGAGCCGGCGGCGACGGATTCGGCCAATCCTGACGGAACCTCTAAACTCTGCGAGGCCGTGCCCGCCGCACGCCGCTTCCGCGG
This sequence comes from Kitasatospora sp. NPDC091257, assembly GCF_044757675.1. Lineage (NCBI taxonomy): Bacteria > Bacillati > Actinomycetota > Actinomycetes > Kitasatosporales > Streptomycetaceae > Kitasatospora > Kitasatospora sp. NPDC091257. The sequence continues at coordinate 219 of NZ_JBIVVI010001869.1, read as the reverse complement.
CCGTCGGGCCCCCGCGCACCCGAGTCCCCGACCGCCGACGTCCCGCCCGCCGACGCCACCGCCCGCCGAGAGAGGCAGCCCGCATGTCCGCTGACCGATCCCCTTTCGCCCTCCAGCCGGTCTTCCAGGCGCAGGCCGCGCTCGCCGACACCGGCCAGGTGAAGACCGGCGAAGTCCCCGCCGACCTCCAGAAGCGGCTCTCCACGGACATCGGGCGGC
>NZ_JBIVVI010001868.1:0-1091 GCF_044757675.1 Kitasatospora sp. NPDC091257 | reverse complement strand
GTAGGGGTCCGGGTGGCGTCAACTCCCCGTGAGGATTTGCCGGGTGCGTCGCGACGGACTGTCGGATATCGCCTTTCCCTTTGTGCTGGTGCTCGGCGGCGGGGCGGTGATGACGAGGGACTCCTCGTGGGTGAACCGGTGAACTCCCGGTTCACCCGGCTCTGCCGGGCCGGCGGTCGAAAGGCGGGCCGGGGGAATCGATCCGTGTCGGCACGAACCGGTGGGTGCGCGGTGGCCGGCGGGCGCGGGTGGCGGTCCGCCGTCCCGGAGGCTGCCTGCGCGGGGCCGGTCCCGGATGCGGCCGGACGGGTTCGGGGTCGGTGCGCTCCGGTGTCGCGGGCGGAAAGTTCGTGCGTGAAACGTGATAAAAGCGGCTGGATCAAGCTCTGCCACAAACGTGATCGCGCCGTTTTCCGCGCGGTGAGTCGGTTCGTGTCGCTACTGGGTGAGGATCGGACCGGGAAGGCAACGTCACGGTATTCCCGCGGAAATGCGGATCCGGTGGCCGCGGGCGGCGATGCCCGGGCGGGGGAGGCGGGCCCGGGTCGGCGTCGCGGGTGGACAGGACGAAGGGACGGGATCGGATGCTCCTGGAGCGCGACGAGGTTCTTGGCATGGCTGCGACAGCGGCGGCGGCCGTACGGGCGGGCAGCGGGCGCTCGGTCCTGCTCTCGGCGCCGGTGGCCGGCCGGGGGCGGACCGCCGCGTTGGAGGCGATCGTCCGGCAGCAGGCCGGCGGCGACGCCATGCGCGTCGGACGGGCGCGCGGCGTACCGGAGGAGACGGCGTTCCCGTTCGGGCTGGTCCGGCAGCTCTTCGCGGACGACGAGGCCGTTCCCTTCTCGGCACCGGGCGGACCGGACGAACAGCGGCTGTTCCACCGGCTGGTGACGCGCCTGGCCCGGTCGGCCGCCGAGCGGCCGGCGCTGCTCGCGGTGGACGACCTCCACCACGCCGACGAGCCGTCCCGGCGCTGGATCGGCTACCTCGCCCGCCGCATCGCCGACATCCCCGTGCTGCTGGTGGCCACCGAGTGCGCCGACCGGTCCGGTCCGGCCGCCTTCCCGCCCGCCACGGGGGTGTCCGTCGCC
>NZ_JBIVVI010001867.1:0-1092 GCF_044757675.1 Kitasatospora sp. NPDC091257 | reverse complement strand
GAGGCGGAGAAGTCCGAGCCCCCCGCCCCCAGCTCCGCCCCCGAGCCCGAACCCGTCCACGCCTCGGAACCCGACCCGGAGCCCGTGGCCCAGACCGCCGCCGTCCCCGACCCCCGCCTGGCCGTCCGCGCACCGCTCGCCGACGGCGGCGCCGCGGTCCCGCACGTCGGCGAGCGCCCGCCGACCTACGGACCCGAGCCGACGGCCGTACCCGAGGCGGACCCGGGCGCACTGCGCGCGCTCGTCCCGGACACCGTGCTGGACGGCGCCCAGTACGGTCCGTCCGTCCTGCGCGCCGCCTCCGTCCGGGGTGACTCCGCGCGCTACCGGGGCGAGCCGCGCAGTGACTCCCTGCTGGTCACCCGGTTCGGCGAGGGCCCGGACGGGCTGCTGCTCGCGGTCCTCGGCGGCTTCGACCGTACGGGCGGAGCCGCGGAGGAGACGGTCACCCCGGAGGCGATCGCGGCCGCCAGCCGGGAGGCCTGCCACCAGCTCGCCGCCGCGATCGGGCGCAGCCGGGCCGGCCTGGCCGCGGACCTGCGCGACGGTGCCCGCGACCGGCTCCGCTACGGCCTCCAGCGCCTGGCCACCGGTGCGGCCGCCCCGCTGCGCGCCCTGGCGCCGCAGCCGGAGGGGGACGACATCCCGTCCCCGGCGTCGCTGCACTGCCTGATGGTGTCGCTGGACCCGGAGGCCGGCTACCGCGCGGCCTTCGGCGTCGGTCCGGGCGGGCTCTACCTGCTGCGCTCGGGCCACTGGATCGACGCCTACGCGGCGCGGCTGCTGCACCACCCGGACGGTCAGCCGCCGTTCCCCGAGGCCCCGGTGCCCGGCCCGCGCCCGTTCCGCTTCCGGCTCGTCCCCGCGACGCCGGGCGACATCCTCCTCCTGTGCACCCCGGGCCTCGCCCGGCCCATCGCCGACGAGCCGGCCGTCGCGCACTTCCTCTCCACCCACTGGGCCCACCCCCACCCGCCGGGCACCGTCGACTTCCTCCGCCAGGTCCAGGTCCGCGCCAAGGGCTACGCCGACGACCGCACGGCCGCCGCCATCTGGACCGAGTGACCCCGCACCACCCCCCGACCGCGACCC
>NZ_JBIVVI010001866.1:0-1092 GCF_044757675.1 Kitasatospora sp. NPDC091257 | reverse complement strand
CCCTCACCGGCCCCGGCAGCGGCGAACTCCACGTCTCCACCCCCTTCCAGGCCGCCGGCTACCTCGACCGCTCCCGCGACACCGGACGCTTCACCACCCGCCCCGAGGGCGCCGGCGAGGGACGGCGCTGGTTCCGCACCGGCGACCTCGTCACCCGCGACGACAGCGGCCGCATCCACCTCACCGGCCGCGCCGACTTCCAGGTCAAGGTCCGCGGCGTCGCCGTCAACACCGCCGAGATCGAACGCGTCCTGCTCGCCCACCCCGACGTGCGGGAGGCCGCCGTCGCCGCCGCGAGCGACCCGCTCACCGGCAAACGCCTGCACGCCGCCGTCCAGCGCACCCCCGGCTCCACCCTCAACAGCCTCGTCCTGCGCGAGCACCTGGCCCGCAACCTGCCGCGCGCCGCCGTCCCCGAGAAGCTCGCCATCCACGACACCCCCCTGCCGAAGACCGCCACCGGCAAGGTCGACCGCAAAGCCGTCCTGCCCACCCCCTGAAACCCCGCACCCCGCACCACCGAACACCAACCACCGACCCACACAAGGGAGTTGCCCGCCATGAGCAACATCGACCGGATCAAGCGGTTCCTCATCGAGGAGTTCCTGCCCGACATCACCCCCGACCAGCTCGCCGACGACCACGACCTGCTCTCCGACGGCGTCATCGACAGCCTCGGCGTCCTCAAGCTCATCGCCTGGGTCGAGGACCACTTCACCCTGCCCGTCGACGACACCGACCTCGACCCCAACAACTTCCGCTCGGTCGCCGCCATCGACGCCTTCATCACCGAACGCCGCACCGCCGCCACCGCCACCGCGGCCACGGCCACCGTGGGCGGCTGACACCCGTGCACCCGGCCCTCACCGCGCTCCTCGCCGCCCGCCCCGTCGACGCCGAGGCCTGGCACTCGTGGTGGGACCAGCTCGAACACCGCACCCTGGGCCCGGCCGACACCGACCGGGCCCAGGCGGCGGCCCTGCTGGCCGGCCTCACCACCCGCCTGCCCGACCCCGACACCCTCGCCGCCCTGGTCACCTCGAACACGCCTGGGGCGGCAACGGGAACGAGCTCTTCGACGCGATCGGGCAC
>NZ_JBIVVI010001865.1:0-1093 GCF_044757675.1 Kitasatospora sp. NPDC091257 | reverse complement strand
GTCCGTAAACCCCTAGATCAAGAAAGATGGAACGGGCGTGTCCGATCTTCGCCCCAGCGTGCTTCCCCTCTGCTAAGGGGGATACCCACCGCGCACCACCCAAAGCGGGCCAGATGTATCGTCGAGCGAAGTGATATCCGATCGCGACCACAAGTCGAGGTCCGATCGTTGTACGAATGGCGGGATTGCTCCAGGAATAGGGGCGACCCGGGACAGAAACGGCAGGGGACCATGTCGGTGACCGAGCAGACGGCGGCAGCGGCCGAAGAGCTGGAGGTGTGGATCGACCAGGATCTGTGCACCGGCGACGGCATCTGCGTGCAGTACGCGCCCGAGGTCTTCGAGCTCGACATCGACGGGCTGGCCTATGTGAAGGGGCCGGACGACGAGCTGCGCCAGCAGCCCGGGGAGACCGCCCCGGTGTCGCTGACGATCCTTCAGGACGTGGTGGACTCGGCGAAGGAGTGCCCCGGCGACTGCATCCACGTGCGCCGGGTCGCCGACCGGGTCGAGGTGTACGGGCCGGACGCGGAGTAGCCGGCCCGCGGATCAGCGGGTCCGCGCGGTGGTCGATCCGCGCGGTGGTCGGTCCGTCACACGGCGGAGACCGGGGCGGCGGTCTGGGAGCGATCCCAGCCGCCGCCCCTGTGCGTCCAGGTGAGGTCGACCGAGATGTCGGGCCGGAACCGCGGCACGTCCTCGCTCGAATACCCCTGCGCGTGGCCGGTGATGGCGCCGTCCGAACGCACCGCGATCCGGCTCACGGTGAGGTTCTCGCGCTCGGGCAGCAGCGTGGCCACCACCTCCGGGCGCCCGCCCGGGCCGAAGCCGAGCAGCAGGACGGCGTCCGGCGGGGTGCCGGTCTCGGTGGCGCAGTGCGCGGTGACCACCGTGGCGGGGCGCCCGTCGCCGAGCCGCGCGGACACGCTGAGCGCCGTTTTGACCGGGAACGGGCCGCAGTCCAGCGGGAGTTGGACCTGGGCCGGGTCGGGGCCCGCGCTCACCGCGAGGGACGTGGGCACGGGGTGCGCGGGCACCGGGGTGCCGGTCGCCGGGGAGGCGGCCAGCACGGCCCCCACCACCGCGCCGCAGC
>NZ_JBIVVI010001864.1:0-1093 GCF_044757675.1 Kitasatospora sp. NPDC091257 | reverse complement strand
GTGGTCTGCTCTGCGGGGGCGATGAGGCTGTGCCGCTGGATGGTGCTCACCGGGTTGGCGTTGCGGGTGCCGGTGAGGTGGGTGAGGGCGGCGTGGGCGGCGTAGGCGCCGGCCAGCAGTGCGCTGGTGGAGATGACGGGGTTGCCGAGCGGCCGGGGCAGGGCGGCGGCCAGGACGTCTCCGCAGGTGCCGGACAGCCCGTAGGCGGTGGCGTCGAAGTGGCGCAGGCATTCCCAGCAGGGGCCGTCGCCGGTGCCCGGCGTGTAGAGGGCGGTGCTGATCAGCGGGCCGTGGTAGCCGGGGTCGATCCACGCGCAGGAGGTGGTCAGGGCGGCACGGTTGGCGGTCAGACGCAAGCTCTCGGGGTCGTCTGCGGCAAGGATGAGCAGGTCGCAGCGGCGCATCAGGCGCGCGAACTGCACCTGGAGGGCCATCTGTTCGGGATACAGGACGACGTCGAGGTCGGGGTGGCGTTCGAGCAGGCGCTCTCGGGCGGCGTCGACCTTGTACCGGCCGATGTCGGCGCGGGTGTAGAGGAGCTGGCGGTTCAGGTTGGAGTCCTCGACTCGGTCGTGGTCGGCCAGGATCAGGCAGCCGATTCCGGCGCCGGCCAGTGCGGCCGCAGCGGTGAGGCCGACGCCGCCGACGCCAACGACGGTCACCACGGCACGTGCCAGGATCTGCTGGACGTCCGAGCCGGTACGACTGGGGTCATGGTCGACCATCTCCCAGTACTCGATGCCGCGTTGGTGGAGTCGGGCGGTGCCGGGTTCCAGTCGGGTGGCCGGGCGGACCGGGGCGGCGTCCCGGACGTGTCCGGCCCGGATGAGGTCGAGGAGGAGCCGGTCGACCTGGGCGGCCGTGACGTCGGGGTGGCGGCTGGTGATCGCCCGGACGGCCTGGTCGGCCGTCAGGGTGCCGTCCAGGAGCTGGAGGAGGTGCAGGCGCCAGCCGGCGGGGTCGGGCAGGGTGCTCGCGAGGCCGGGCAGCGAGCCGATCTGGATTCGGCCGTCCGGTCGGATCGTGGGCTGGTGCTCGGCGCGCAGGCGGGGGTGGCTCACAGCGGGGCTCCTCGGGTCGAGGGCGGGGCGGG
>NZ_JBIVVI010001863.1:0-1096 GCF_044757675.1 Kitasatospora sp. NPDC091257 | reverse complement strand
CAGTTGCGCTCGCGTCACACACCATGGTCTACCGGATCAGGACCCGCCGCGAAGGTGAATCACACAGATTGATCACGACCGAATACGCGCCCTAGTGGCACTCGTAGTGGCTCGGCCGACCGTCCCGCAGGACCAGTCGGCCGAGCCGCGCGGCCTCCGCGCTGCGCAGCAACTCGCGCTCGCCGCCGGTGCGGTGGAGCACCGCGGAGTGCCAGGGCGTGATCCAGGCGTCGGCCGCCGCCAGCAGCCGGATGCCGAACTTGGCCGCCCCGGACGGCTGCGGGTGGATGGAGAGCCGGACGGCGCGCGGGTGGTGCTCGGCGATCAACTCGCCCCAGGCGCGGCTGCGCTGGATCACGCCGTAGGCGCGGCGGCGGCACTCCCGCTGGAGGGCGGAGCGGGTGCCGGTGAAGCCGACGGTGTCCTCGGTGAGGAAGCGGGTGATGCCCCGGTAGAGCCGCAGGGTCTCCTCCTCGGTCAGCACCTGTTCGCGCAACTCCTCGACGCTCGGCGCGTACCGGGCGTGCACCCGGGCGCGCTTCTCGTCGTACGGGAGGTCGCCGAGGACGGCCCGCAGGTCGAAGGTGTCGAGGCGGGTCAGGCCCTCGCGGGCGATCATGGCGGTCAGGGCGTCCGAGTAGGCGTCTATGTGGTCGTCCGGGACGTTGATCAGGTCGCCGAAGATGTGCCCGTCCGAGCAGATCAGAATCCGGGCGCCGGGCGCGTACAGGCGGCCGATCTCGGCGCACAGCCCGTCGAGGAAGGTCAGTGACAGCCGTTCGCCCTCGTCCGGCAGGTGGCCGAGCACCTTCGCGGGGTTCGGCGACTTGCAGGGGAAGCCGGGCAGGGTCAGGACGATCGGTTCGCCGGCGGTGATGAAGTCCGCCAACTGGGCCAGCTGGAGCGGGAAGTGCTCCGGGTGGGCGTCGAACTCCGGGTCCGCGGCCCGGCGGTGCGGCAGCAGCAGACCGAGGACGCGGGTGGCGAGCCGCTCGGCCGAGGGGCGGTCCGAGGGGCGGTCCGCGGGGTCGGTGGCGGTGGCGACGGCGGTGGCAGGGGTGATGGCGGCAGGGGCGGTGCCGACGGGCGGCATGGG
>NZ_JBIVVI010001862.1:0-1097 GCF_044757675.1 Kitasatospora sp. NPDC091257 | reverse complement strand
GGGACAGCTGGGTGTCGGCGCCGACCCGGGTGGCCTCGACCACCAGGCGCCCGCCCGCGTTGACGGTGGCACCGGTGACGGCGTCCCCGACCCCGACCTCGACCGGAACGGACTCGCCGGTCAGCATCGAGGCGTCCACGGCCGAGGCGCCCTCGACCACCGTGCCGTCGGTGGCGATCTTCTCGCCCGGCCGGACCACGAAGCGGTCGCCCACCGCGAGATCCGCGATCGGGATGCGCAGTTCGGTTCCGCCGCGCAGCACCGTCACGTCCTTGGCGCCCAGTTCCAGCAGCGCCTTGAGCGCGGCCCCGGCGGTGCGCTTGGAGCGCGCCTCGAAGTAGCGGCCGGCCAGGATGAAGGCGGTGACGCCGGCCGCCGCCTCCAGGTAGATGTTGGACGAGCCGTCGCTGCGGCCGATGGTGAACTCGAAGCCGTGCCGCATGCCCGGCATCCCGGCGTCGCCGAGGAACAGCGCCCACAGCGACCAGAGGAACGCGGCGAGGGTGCCGAGCGAGACCAGGGTGTCCATGGTCGCGGCGCCGTGCCGTGCGTTGGTGAACGCGGCCCGGTGGAACGGCCAGGCGGCGTAGGTGACGACCGGCGCGGCGAGGGTCAGCGACAGCCACTGCCAGTTGTCGAACTGGAGGGCCGGCACCATCGCCATCGCGATCACCGGGACCGCGAGCGCCACCGCGGTGAACAGCCGCTGGCGCAGCGGGGCCAGTTCGTCGGCCGGCTCGGTCTGCTCGCCGCTCCCGCCCTCGGCGACCGGGGGCTTGGGCAGCGCGGCGGTGTAGCCGGTGGCCTCGACGGTGGCGATCAGGTCGGCGACCTCGACCCCGCCCTCGAAGGAGACCTTCGCCTTCTCGGTGGCGTAGTTGACGCTGGCGGTGACCCCGTCCATCCGGTTGAGCTTCTTCTCGATGCGGGCCGCGCAGGAGGCGCACGTCATTCCGCCGATCGAGAGTTCCACCTCCGCGGAGGCGGGTGCCTGGGTAGTCATCGTCGCTCCTCGTGACGTCGTCGTGCGGTACGTTCGGCGGCCGGGCCTTCATACCTAGGAGGGGTATCGGGCGGTGCCGGGTTCATTTATACCC
>NZ_JBIVVI010001861.1:0-1099 GCF_044757675.1 Kitasatospora sp. NPDC091257 | reverse complement strand
TCTCTATTCCGTTCCCCATGCCAGGTGTTCGTCGCCACCCACAGCGCCGACTTCCTCAGCGGCGTCCTCGAAGCCACCACCAAACCAGTAGCCCTCGTCCGGCTCACCCGCACAGCAGCGGGCCCCCGCGCGAACCAACTGGACCCCGAAGACGTCGCCAGCATCCTCCGCACCCCCATGCTGCGCTACTCCAACATCATCACCGGCCTTTTCCACGACGGCGTCGTGCTCGGAGAATCCGCCGGAGACTGCCAGTTCTACGCAGCAACCATCGACGCACTCAAGAACAACGACCACCCCAGCGACAATCTCGTATTCCTCCACACCGGCGGCAAGCACCTACTCGCCGACACCGCAGCCAGACTGCGCCAATGCGGTATACCCGTTGCGGTGATTGCCGATCTGGACCTTCTCAACGACAAGGGAACACTGAAAACGGCCCTCACCGCCGCAGGCGGGGACTGGGAAAAAATTTCGGCCGACTTTGACATCCTCGACCGGCACATGCGGGACGAGAAGACCATTATCACCGCTGCCGCAGTTAAGAGGCGGATCCTTGAGGCCCTCGGAGACCCGAAGGACGGCACCCTGCTCACCGGGAAACAGGCCGATGAAATCAGAGGCATGCTCAGCACCACCAGCAGCTGGGCCAACCTCAAGAAGGCTGGCCTCCCATTTCTCAGTAGCTCTCCGGCCTACATGGCCACCAAAAGAATCTTCGACGTCCTCGCCGAACGGGGCACCTTCGCGGTACCAGTTGGCGAACTCGAAAAATGGGTTCCTGAGGCCGCAGTGAGGAAGGGCCGATGGCTTCCCTACGTTTTCGAGAATGGCTACCACCTCAGGCCGTCCGATGACCTGCGCCGGTTCTGTGAACGGATCACACGCTATCTGAGTACCGCTGCTGCGACGGGCTCCTCCGCCCCGGCCACCCCAGACGCCCAGTAGCGCGACGAGAGCGTCCTGAGTTCCCGCTGTCTGACCGGGCAGCTCCGCAGCCAGCTCAGCCGGGAACAGACCGCATCCGCGAGGTCATCAGCCTGCGCCTGTAGGGCGACGCATCCGGCGGCCCCGGCCCGATTACGAGGCCGGGGCCGCC
>NZ_JBIVVI010001860.1:0-1100 GCF_044757675.1 Kitasatospora sp. NPDC091257 | reverse complement strand
GGTGCCGCGCTGAGCGCCAAGGGCAACGCGGATTCCGCGGCGGGTTCGGCCGAGCAGGCCGGTGCCTACGCGGACAGCGCCGGCGGGCAGTCGGCGAAGGCCAAGCAGGCCGCGGCGGCGACGCGTCGCGCGGCCGCCGAGGCCGGCCGTGCCGCCGCCGCCTCGCAGCAGCTCGCCGGGGAAGCCGCCGCACAGGCCGAGGCCGCCAAGACGCTGCTGGCGTCCGCTGCCTCCCACGCCGCGGCCGCGGCACAGGCCGCGCGGGACGCCGCCGACCACGCCGGTCAGAGCAGCAACGCCGCGCAGGAGGCGACCGACCACGCGAACGCCGCCTCCGGCTTCGCCACGGACGCCCAGACCGCGGTCGACAAGGCCAACGCCGTCCAGGACCTGACCCGTCGCACCGAGGCGGAGGACCTGGCCAACCGCACCGCGGCGGCCGTGGAGAAGGCCCGCAAGGCCAAGGCCGACCAGGCCGACAAGCAGGCGCAGACCGACCAGGCGGCCCAGGAGGTCCAGCAGGCGAAGGCCGAGGCCGACCGCCTCGCCCAGTTGGCCAACCAGCCCGGCGCCACGCCCGCGCAGGTCGCCACCGACGGCCGCAAGCTCGCCCTCATCTCCCGCAAGATCTCCGGCACCTGGGGAGAAGCAGCGGCCGAGGCCGCCCTCACCGGCAACGACAACGCGGTCTTCTCCTACCTCAAGGCCGGTCGCAAGCAGGCGGAGGAGCACGACGCCCGCGACCGCGCCACGCAGGTCTACACGGACTCGGAGAGCGACGCGGTCCGTACCGCCGCCTACACCGCGCTCCAGGGCAACACGGACCAGGTCGGCCTGTTCCTGACCAGCGGCCAGGCAGAGGCTGCCGCTCCCGACAACCGGCTGACGATCACCCGCATCAGCGACAACGCGGGCCCGGCCGTCAAGGCCGCCGCCGACGCCGCGCTGCGGGTCAACACCCCCGCCGCGCTGCGGGACTTCCTCGGCAAGGGACTGACCGACGCCCAGGCCGCCGACGACCGCCTGACCGCCGTCCGGCTGGAGGACGCCCCGGACACCGAGCCCGAGCTCAAGGCCGCCGCCCGGATCGCCCTCGAAGG
>NZ_JBIVVI010001859.1:0-1100 GCF_044757675.1 Kitasatospora sp. NPDC091257 | reverse complement strand
GGTGCCGCGCTGAGCGCCAAGGGCAACGCGGATTCCGCGGCGGGTTCGGCCGAGCAGGCCGGTGCCTACGCGGACAGCGCCGGCGGGCAGTCGGCCAAGGCCAAGCAGGCCGCGGCCGCGACGCGCCGCTCGGCCGCCGAGGCCGGCCGTGCCGCCGCCGCCTCCCAGCAGCTGGCGGCCGAGGCCGTCACGAAGGCCGAGGCCGCCGCGGCGCTCCTGAAGTCCGCGGGCGAGCACGCCGCCGCCGCGGCCCAGGCCGCCCGGGACGCCGCCGACCACGCCGGTCAGAGCAGCAACGCCGCGCAGGAGTCCACCGACCACGCGAACGCCGCCTCCGGCTTCGCCACGGACGCCCAGACCGCGGTCGACAAGGCCAACGAGATCCAGGACCTGGCCCGCCGCACCGAGGCCGAGGACCTGACCAACCGCACCGCGGCCGCCGTGGAGAAGGCCCGCAAGGCCAAGGCCGACCAGGCCGACAAGCAGGCGCAGACCGACCAGGCGGCCCAGGAGGTCCAGAAGGCGAAGGCCGAGGCCGACCGCCTCGCCCTGCTGGCCAACCAGCCCGGCGCCACCCCGGCGCAGGTCTCCACCGACGGCCGCAAGCTCGCCCTCATCTCCCGCAAGATCTCCGGGGACTGGGGGGAGAAGGCGGCCGACGCGGCCCTCTCCGGCCCGGACACGGCCGTGTTCTCCTACCTGAAGAGCGGCCGCAAGCAGGCCGAGGAGCACGACGCGCGCGACCGAGCCACGCAGATCTACACGGACTCCGACAGCGACACCGTCCGCACCGCCGCCTACACCGCGCTGCAGGGCAACACGGACCAGGTCGGCACGTTCCTGACCAGTGGCCGGGACGAGGCCGCCGCGCCGGACAACCGGCTGACGATCACCCGCATCAGCGACAACGCCGGCCCGGCCGTCAAGGCCGCCGCCGACGCCGCGCTGCGGGTCAACACCCCCGCCGCGCTGCGGGACTTCCTCGGCAAGGGACTGACCGACGCACAGGCCGCCGACGACCGCCTGACCGCCGTCCGGCTGGAGGACGCCCCGGACACCGAGCCCGAGCTCAAGGCCGCCGCCCGGATCGCCCTCGAAGG
>NZ_JBIVVI010001858.1:0-1102 GCF_044757675.1 Kitasatospora sp. NPDC091257 | reverse complement strand
GGGTGCGGTCGTGGAGCTTGTCAAGCCACCCTCCCACATCCTGTGATCTGGGTCACATTGTTGCCCCTCGGGCCGGGCTCGTGAGGGCGAAGCGGCAGGTCAGCCACGCTGTTCGGAAGTGAACGGAAACGTTCGGCAATTGTCCGCCCGATCCGGTCAACAACCCGGAGCTCCCGGACGGTTACACCACGAGCCCCCAAGGGGCCGTCGGCGTGCCACCCGGTGGGCCGGCCAGCCGACCGATGAAAGGGGGGCCGCGTGAGCACTCCCGGGCCGGGCGAGGAGCGGGGCCTGCGAGCCGACCCGCTCGGCGACCTGCCGAACGACTTCGAGGCCTTCTTCACTCGCGAGAACTCCGGGTACCTCCGTTACGCCCAGCAGCGCCTGCGGCACCGTGAGGACGCCCAGGACGCCGTCCAGAACGCGGGCGCCACGCTCTACAAGAACTGGCGCCGGGCCCTGGCCAGCCCCGATCCGCAGGCCTTCGCCTTCAAGATCGTCAAGGACGCGGTCGTGGACGTGCTGCGCGAGCGCCGCCGCACCGAACGCAAGCGACTGCGGGTGATCGCCCAGCGCCGTCCCGACACCAGCCAGGACGAGCTGAACGAGCTCGCCGAACTGGACGCCCTGGACTGGGCGATGGAGGAGCTCGCGCGGGCCGCCCCGGTCCAGGCCGATGTGGTCCGGCTGCGCCAGGCGGGACTGTCCTACCACGACATCGGACGGTCCCTCGGCATCGCGCACACCACCGCCCGCACCTACTACAGCCTCGGACGGCGCCACCTGGAGTACCTGTTGGAGCACCCGGACGACGACGGGGCGCGGACATGAAGGTCGTGGACCTGCTGCGCGTGCACGCCGGTGAGCTGGCCCGGGAGTTCGACGACCACGATCCGGTGGACTTCACGCGCCGGCTGGCCGAGCGGCTCGCCGCCGTTCGACGGCCCGCCCCGGCCGCGCGCGAACGCCCCGCCAGGCCGCCCGCCGGTGCCCGGCCGCCGCACGCGCCGGCCTCGGGGTCGAGCCCGGGACCGGCGGCGGGGACGGGGACGGGCGCCGGGCTGGGCACGGGCGCCGGGGCGGGCGCCGGCTCCGGTCCGGG
>NZ_JBIVVI010001857.1:0-1103 GCF_044757675.1 Kitasatospora sp. NPDC091257 | reverse complement strand
GACGGAAGCCTGTTGGCGACCAACCAGACCAGCACCACGGGCGGCTTCCGCAGCTGGTACCAGCTCAGCGGCCCCGGCGTCCACACCGGCGACCCGGCACCGGTCCTGTCGCCGGCCGCCGGCGGCACCGTCCACGTCTTCACCCGCACTCGTACCGGCCAGATCGTCGACTACGCCCAGACCGGGCCCGACGCGTCCTTCAGCCCCGCAGCGGCGGTCGGAAGCTCCGCGCCGGTCCTCGCCCAGGACCCCGCCGTCACCCTCACCGCCAACGGCAGCATGATCGTCACCGCCGTCGACACGGCCGGCGACCTGTGGGCAACCAACCAGCCCGCACCCGGCGCCGCGTTCGACACCTGGTACAAGGTCAGCGCCAGCGGCGGCCTCACGGGCCGCGCCGCAGCCGTACTGTCCCCCGCAGGCGGCGGGACCGTCAACCTGTTCGCCCGCACCACCAACGGCCACATCGGCTTCTTCGGCCAGGGCAGCCCCACCAGCGGATTCAGCCCGGGCGCCTACCTCGGCACCACCTCGCCCGCCTTCGCCGGGGACCCCAGCGTCACCACCGCCTCCAACGGCACCATGATCGTGGCCGCCATCGACGTCAACGGCGACGTCTGGGCCATCGACCAGGCCGCGCCGGGAACGCCGTTCCGCGAGTGGTACAAGATCAGCGTCAGCGGCGGTACCGGCGGCGCCACCAGCATCGTCCTGTCCCCCGGAGCAGGCGGCACCGTCAATCTCGTCGCCCGCACGAGCAACGGACACATCGCCCTGTTCGGCCAGGGCGGCCCGACCACCGGATTCAGCACCGGCGCCTACCTCGGCAACCCGAACATGACCTTCGCCGGGGACCCGCGCGTCACACTCCTCGACAACGGGGCCATGATCGTCATGACCACCGACGTCGCAAGAACCACCTGGGCGATCGACCAGGCCGCACCAGGAGAATCCTTCCGTTCCTGGTACCAGGTCTGACAACCAGCGGAACAACTCCGGTTGGCCTAGGGCCAATACTGGTGATTTAGGTTGATTTCCGGCTGGTTGGGCTGGCTTTCGTGGGCCCGACCAGCCGGATCGTGGGGGCCTGGGGTGGGGGCAGG
>NZ_JBIVVI010001856.1:0-1105 GCF_044757675.1 Kitasatospora sp. NPDC091257 | reverse complement strand
CTCCTGCCGGCCTCCCGCCTCCCCCGCCCTCCGTCTACTCCGTGCGACCGAGCGAGAACTCTCCGTCGCGTGTCGCCCGACCGCCGACGCCCCCCGTCTGACACAGTGACAGCTCCTTCCAGGGGCCTTCGTCCTGAATCCGCGGCGGGGGCACACGTCGGAACGGTCGAAAGGCTCGGAGGCGGAGATGGCACGGATCACCACCGGCACACGGCAGTCACCCACGGGCAGGGCCCGCACCCGCGCGAGCGCCGGTGCGGGCCTTCTGCTTCTGGGCACCCTGCTCACCGGCTGCGGAGCCGAACCCGGGGAGATCCCGCTCTCCGAGATCCGGCCGGAGACTCCCACCAGCACCCCCGAGGCGAGACCCGCCGAGACCCCCGGCGTGGTCGGTGCGGCCGTCGGAGCGCCCGCGGCCACCGCGCACAACGGACTGATCGTCAGCCGCGCCTACACCGACTCCGCCCACACCAGCAGCGCCATCGTCACCCTCTCCCCCGACGGCACCGGCCAGCACCAGGTCACCAAGCCGCCGGCCCGCGCCCTCGACGACCGCCCGGACTGGTCCCCCGACGGCACCACCATCGCCTTCGACCGCACCGACCCGCAGAGCGGCACCGCCCGGCTCTGGACCGTCCCCACCAACGGCGGCCCCGAACACCAGATCAACCAGCTCTGCGACAGCGGCACCGCCGACTGCGCCAACGAGGACGAACGGGCCCCCGCCTTCTCCCCGGACGGCAAGCAGGTCGCCTTCAGCCGATCCTGGGGCGCCCAGGACTCGACCGGCAGCCGCCAGATCCAGTACTCGGACCTCTACCTGATGAGCCCCGAGGGCACCGACGTCCAGCGGCTCACCTTCCTCACCAATGACAAGCCCTACTCCGGCATCGTCAGCAATCCCAGCTGGTCCCCCGACGGGAAGCAGCTCACCTTCGAGTACCGCACCAGCGCCACCGGGCAGCCCGCCGGCAGCCGCGCCATCTACGTCGTCAGCGCGGACGGCACCGGGCTGCGCCAGCTCACCCCCTGGGAACTGCGCGCGGGCGACCGTGCGGACTGGTCCCCCGACGGCACCCAGATCCTCTTCACCACCTACCCGGCC
>NZ_JBIVVI010001855.1:0-1107 GCF_044757675.1 Kitasatospora sp. NPDC091257 | reverse complement strand
GGGTCACTCGGCGCCGTCCTCCCCCTCGTCGAAGTCCGCGGCCTCGTCCAGGAGCTCGTCGTCCTTGCGGTTGAACTCGACCTGGACGCGCGCCCGGGTCACCTCCGCGTACGCCAGACGGCGCTCCTTCGGACGGCCGCGCCCCTTCACCGGCTGCACCTCGACCAGTGCGCCGTCCTCGTCGGCCTCCAGCACCCGGGCGACGATCTCCCCGCCGTCCACCAGGTGGATCCTGGCCAGCCGGCCCTCGGCGCGCTGCCAGTGCCGGGGCAGGACCAGCGGACGCTCCGCACCCGGCGAGCCGACCTCCAGCAGGTACGCGTCGTCCCCCATCAGGTCCGACTCGTCCAGGGCCTCACCGACCACCCGGCTGAACTCGGCGATGGCGTCCATGTCCACACCGCCGTCGGTGTCGACGTCGATCTGCACCTGCCGGCGGCTGCCCGCCCGAGTGACCCTGACGTCCTCCAGGTCCAGTCCGGCCTGCTCGGCCAGCGGCTCCAGCAACGCTCGCAGCCGGTCGGTGTGGGTGGTGCTCATCCGGGTGGACTCCTCGGCCGCGTCTGCTGTTGTCAGAAGGTCGCCGCGCACCCCCGGTGCCACACCGGAATCACGGCAGCTCGGCCCAAAGCCTATCCGGTCAAGCCCCCAACCACCGATTCCTGACCTCCCCCGGCCGCCCGCACACCACCCACTGCGAGCAACCTCACACCCGGCCCGGCATCCCCGAACCGGACCCGGGAACGTGGGGATTCTGTAATCATTCACGCCAACGAGGGCTGGCGGGGAGGCCGTCCTCCCGTACCCGCCCGGAGCGCCCCCGATGCAGCCGCCCAGCCGACGGACCCTCCTGGCCCTCGGACTGCTCACCACCCTCACCGCCTGCACCGCCTCCGTCGGCGACCGGCACGCCGACCCCACCCCGCCCCGCGACCCGGACACCCCGGTCCGCCTGCGCGCGATCGCCGCCACCGACCTCCTGCTCGGCGCCTACGACAACCTGCTCACCGTCCCGGGCGCCCGGACCGCCCTGCTCCAGCCCCTGCGCGACGACACCGTCCAGCACCGCGCCGCCCTCGTCCAGGGCCTGCCGAGCGCGAGCCCCTC
>NZ_JBIVVI010001854.1:0-1107 GCF_044757675.1 Kitasatospora sp. NPDC091257 | reverse complement strand
CTCCGACACCCCGTCGGTGTGCAGGAGCAGGACGTCACCCGGCTCCGGCTCGAAGCGCCGGTCCGGGTACCCGCCGCCGGTGAGCCCGAGCAGCCCCAGCGGCGGCGTCGGGAACGGCGGCTCCAGCTCGCTCACCCGGCCCGCCCGGCGCAGCAGCGGGGGCGGGTGGCCGCAGTTCACCAGCCGCACCGGCCCCCGGTCCGCCGCCACGTCGAGCAGCAGCGCGGTGGCGAACCGCCCCTCGTCCGACGGCCGGGCGGCGAGCGCCGCGTCCAGCCGTTCGGCGAGCCGGCCGGGATCGGGTTCGGTCCGGGCGGCCTCCCGGAACACCCCGAGGACGTCCGCCGCCGTCTCCACCGCCGGCAGTCCGTGCCCCTGGACGTCGCCGAGCAGGATGCGCACCCCGAAACGGGTCTCCACCACGGCGTACAGGTCCCCGCCGATCCGCGCCTCGGCGGCCGCCGCCACGTACCGCACCGCCACGCGCAACGGCCCGATCCGCTCCGGCGGCGGGCGCAGCAGGGCCCGCTGCGCCGCCTCGGCCACCGTCCGGACCTGGAACAGCTCCCGCTCGCGGGCCGCCACCAGGACGACACTGGCGGCGCTGGCCAGGGTCGAGGCCAGGACGGTGACCGGCACGCTGATCCGGACCGAGAGCGGCAGCTGCGCGTTGGCCGACTCCAGCAGCCCGACGGTGAGCAGCGCCACCGCACCGACCAGCAGCGGCACCCGGGCCCGCCGGGTGGTCGCGCCGGCGAGCACCGGGGCCACCGCGAGCAGCGGGGCCAGGGTGGTTCCGGGCCCGATCGCCAGTGCGGCCACGACGGCGGCGACCAGCAGCAGGAGCGCGCCGTAGAGCAGCAGCCGGGTCCGCCTCGGCAGGTGCAGCGGCGGCACCCCGTCCGGGCCGTCGGCGGTCACGCGTCCTCCAGTGGTGCCGGTCGGTCGCTCCGGCGGGTCGATCCCGGGGGTGGTCCGGCCGGCCGGTCGGTGTGCAGATCGGTCGGTCGGTGTGCAGATCGGTCGGCCGGGGCGGGTCGGGTCCGGCCGCACCCCGGTCCGCCGGCCGCCCGGCCCGGCGTACGGTCGGAGGCCCCCGGCGGAACG
>NZ_JBIVVI010001853.1:0-1108 GCF_044757675.1 Kitasatospora sp. NPDC091257 | reverse complement strand
GCAGGCCGGGCGGGTCCCCCGCCGGGTCAGGACGACGCCGGCGACGGCAGGGAACCGAGGGCGAGGACGTCGGCGCGGCCGGCGCGGTGGGCGGTCCCACCGGCGGCGGCCGGCGAGACCGGGTTGCCGCCGGCGGTGCCACCGTCGAGCGGTGCTACGTCTTCCGCAGCTGCGGCGCCGGCACCCCGATCTGCAGTTGCCGCACCCCGTCCCAGGCCGCGCGCTGGGCGGCCGCGACGGCCCGGGTGTCGGAGCCGAGCAGCCGAAGCCAGGCGCCGCTGTCCTGCGGCAGCACACTGACCCCGTACAACAACTCACCGCGACCCTGACCGCAGTCGGCCACGGCCTCGTACAGGGCGTCCGCGATCCGGCCCGCCGGGGCGAGCGGGCTGAGGACGTACAGGCTGGACATCACGTCGTGCCCGGCCAGCACCGCCGGCCCGGCGACCCCGCCGCCCCCGGTCGGCGAGGGCTCCAGCCGCACGGTGTCCAGTGCCACCAACTCGCCGTCCGGACGCCGCACTTCGAGGTCGGACGCGAACACCCGGTAGGCGTTGCGCTCGCCCCGGGCGAGCCGGCCGGCCAGGACGGTCTCACCGGCCAGCACCGTCGCGTCCGGGTCGACGGTGAGGACGGTCCGCTGGTAGAGGCGCGAGTCGACGAAGGGGATGACCGGCTCGGGCAGGTACTCGACGTAGGCGCGCGGGCCCGCCGTCAGGTTGACCAGCTGCGTCGCGTAGTCGTGCTCCATCCGGTAGACCTTGGTGGCCGCCTGAGTGGTCAGGTGGACCGCCGTGTCGGCGCCGCAGCGCAGGTCGGTGCGGAGCCGGTCGGCCTGGAGAATGCCGCCGCCGGTGGACATCAGGAAGGTGACGGCGAGGTCGGGGCGGGCCGGGTCGAAGTACAGCGGGCGCATGATCTGCAACGGCGACTTCTGGTAGTGGCCGATGAGTTCGGTGCGCCCGCCGACCTGCTCGAAGGCCAGCTCCAGCAGCCCGACCTTGCCGGGACGCCCGACCGCGAGGGTGTCGGGCGTCCCGGCGTGGCGCCGGACCTCGTACGGGACGCGGGCCGGCTCGTAGTGCCGGGGGTCGAGCCGGGCCACCCC
>NZ_JBIVVI010001852.1:0-1109 GCF_044757675.1 Kitasatospora sp. NPDC091257 | reverse complement strand
GGTGTGCTGGAGCAGCCGGCGCATCCGGGCCACCCAGCCGCCGGCCTGGCCGCCCTTGCTCAGCAGGCCGCCCTGCACCCCGGGCGAGGCCGGGACGAACACCCCGTTGACGTACACCCACTGAGCGCCGCCGCGCTGCGAGGGCTCGCCGATGCCGATCGGCACCACGAACCAGAAGGCGGCGTACAGCAGGGCGCCGATCCCCTGCGCGAAGAACAGCACGACGAAGGCGATCCGCACCCACCGCACCGGCAGCCCGAGGTGCACCGCCAGGCCGTGCGCGACGCCGCCGAGCATCCGTCCCTGCGGGCTGCGGTAGAGCCGCCGGTAGGGCGGCCTCCCGTCGTCGGGCGCGCTCGGGTCGGCGCCGGCCGACGACGCGGCGTCGGGGGCGGTGGGTCGGGGATCGGTACCGGGGGCTGCCACGGCACCGATGGTTCCACGCGCGCGCCCACGGGCGCATCAGGGTGTGTCCCCATCGCGTATCAGGGACAAGTCAGGGTACGGACAGGGATCGACCCGGTTGGGCCGGGCCCGCCCCTGCCGGAAGGATGGTGCCCATGACCGAGGACCCCCGCATCGAGGAGGCCGGGCCCGCCGCCCCGCCGGAACCGGACCGCCCGCCACTGACCCGGGCCGAGCACCACCGCGTGGTGGCCGGCGTCTGCGGCGGCCTCGGCCGGCACCTGGACATCGACCCGGTGGTCTTCCGGATCGTCACGGTGGTGCTCTGCCTCTCCGGCGGCCTCGGGCTGTTCCTGTACGGCCTGGCCTGGCTGATCGTCCCGACCGACGACGAGTCCAAGGGCCGCGGCGGGCGCACCGAGCTCCAGCGGGTGCTCACCGGGCGGGTGGACGGCCAGTCGGTCGGCGCGGTTCTGCTGACCGTGATCGGCACCGGGGTGTTCTTCTCCTCGATGGGCGACGGGGACCAGATGTTCCCGCTGCTGCTGCTCGCCGCCCTGGTCTTCCTGGCGGTGCGCTACGACCCGGAGCGCCGCCGGGGCCGCGGCCGGGGGCGCGACCGCCGCGGCGGCGGGCCGTACGACCGCCACTTCCCGGGGTCCGACGGGTCCGAGGGCACCGGGGTCACCGGGGTCACCGGCGGC
>NZ_JBIVVI010001851.1:0-1109 GCF_044757675.1 Kitasatospora sp. NPDC091257 | reverse complement strand
TCCGCGGAGACCACCACGGTGTGGGACACCCCGGGGGTGTTGTCCACGAAATTGGTGATCAGCCAGTTCAGGTTCTGTGCGGCCTGGCTCATCTGGTTCAACTCAACGCTCCTGGTGATCTGCGCCGTTGCCGTCGCTCCGGCCACCGAAACTATCGAATCCGGGCTGCTGGGCACCATGCTGGAAGCCCGACTGGTTGGCGGCCTGCTCGGCCCCGACGCGGCGGCCCTGCTGGATGCCGCGGCGCAGGTTGGTCAGCCGGCCGCGGACCTCCTCGGGGGCCCGGGAGACCTGCGGACCGGTCAGCGGCGAGGCCTCGGCGGTGCCGGAGACCAGGTTGGCCTGCGGGGTCCGCCGGGGCAGGCCCGACATGGTGACACCGCTGGTCGAGGGCTCGCGGATCTGCTCGGCCCGGCGCCAGCGCTCGTCGTTCGCGGACGGACGCCACGGCGCGTCGCCGGGCTGCTGGCCCTGCGGCTGCGGCTGCGGAGGCTGCTGCTGGTTCTGCTGCTGGGCCTGCGGCTGCTGTGGGGCCTGCTGCTGCGGAGCCGGCTGGGGCGCCTGCTGCCGGGGTGCCTGCCGCGGAGCCTGCTGCTCCTGGGCCTGCGGCTGGAACTCCGGCGAGGAGGTGCCGGGGCGGCGCGGCTGGTACGACCGCTGCCGCGCCTGCTGGCCGTCGGCCTGCTGGGCCCACGGCTGCTCGCCGCCGGGCCGCTGACCGGCCTCGGACGGACCGGTCGGCAGCGCCATCGGCTCCTGGTACGGCAGCGGCTGCGGCGGCTGCGGCGCCTGCTCCTGGCGCACCGGCTCCGGACGCGGCGGGTTCGGCACGTTCGGCAGCACCGGCTCGACCAGGCCGAGGCCCAGCGGGTCGCGCGGGTCGATCTGGCTGGCCTCGAAGCGCGGGCGGGCGAACTGCTGGGTGCTCTCCACCGGCGCCGGCTCGGCCGACGGCAGCGGCTGGGGCTGCTGCTGGGCCTGCGGCGGCAGCTGCGGCTGACGGTCGCGCTGCGGCGCGTCCGGGCCGGGGCGCTGCGGACCGCGCGGGACCTGGCCGGCGGGCCGGCCGGGGGCACCGGGGGCACCGGGGCCCTGCGGGGCCGGACGTC
>NZ_JBIVVI010001850.1:0-1110 GCF_044757675.1 Kitasatospora sp. NPDC091257 | reverse complement strand
CCCCGGCACTCGGCCGGGGCCACCCCTCCTTCGTACCGGGCTACTTGAGCTGCTTCAGGCAGAGCACGTAGTCCAGGGCCGGGAGGTTGGGGTGCTTGCTGGTGTACCAGCTGTCCGACTTCGGCTGCTTCTCGCAGACCTTCTCGTCGGAGGTGGCGAGGTACTTGAAGACGATCTTGTACTGCGCCTTGGTGTCGGTACAGGGCACCATGGTGATCTTCGGGTTGGTGTCGGTGGTCTCGCTGGTGCCGTTCGCGTTGCGCAGGCAGTCACCGGGGTTGGCCGAGTCCACCTTGCTGTCCGAGTCGGTCGGCGTGGTGACCGGCGGGAACGTCAGCGTCGGGACCGGCAGCGTGAAGGTCGGCGCGGGGATGACCGGTGACGTGTAGGTCGGCTTCGGCAGCGGCGTGGGCGAGAAGGTCAGCACGGTGGGGGACGGCGTCGGGTCGGCGACCGGGTCGCCCTTCTTCGGGCCGAGCACCCCGGTCGCGGCCAGGGCCACGGTGACCGCCAGCGAGACCGGCACCAGCAGCATCGCGATGTGCGGCCGGCCGGTCAGCGGAACGCCCGGGTTCAGCTGGGGGCCGTGGCTGCCCGGGACGGGCGGCGGCAACTGCTTGAACTTGTTGTGCGGGCCGAGGTTCAGCAGCAGCGTGATCGGGGTCAGCAGCCAGGACACCAGGCTCCACCAGCCCTGGACCAGCGTCCGGGCCGACATGTCGCGCACCGTCGCCGTTCCGCAGGTGCGGCAGAACGGGCCGGTCATCCGCAGCATCCGGTAGGCGATGATCAGGCCCTGGTGGCCGCGGACGGTGGCGTTCACCGCCGGGTAGCCGCCGCAGAACCGGCAGGTGGTCCCGTCCGGCGGCGGCGGCGGGTACCCGTAGCCGTAGCCGTCCGGCGGGGGCTGGACCCCGTACGGCTGCTCGGGCGGCGGCGGGGCGCTGGGGTAGCCGTATCCGGGCGCCGGCGGTGGTGCGCCGTATCCGGGCGCCGGCGGCGGTGGGGGCGGTGCGCCGTAGGAGCCGCCGGAGGCGTACGGGTTGCCGTCGCCCGGTGGCGGGCCGTACGGCATCTGCGGTGGAGGCGGAGGCGGAGCGGACAAGGGGG
>NZ_JBIVVI010001849.1:0-1112 GCF_044757675.1 Kitasatospora sp. NPDC091257 | reverse complement strand
GCCGAGGGCGGTGCGGGCGGGGCCGCCGGGTGGGACGGGATGCGTGGGAAGTCGGCGGGACCGACTTCCCACGCAACGGTGGGGGCGTACTTGATGCGGGGCCTGAGCCTCACACGAATGACTCGCACTCCGTGTAGTCGTTGTGCTACTTTCCGCATCATCGACAGAACATAGGAGACCCCGGCGGTGGTGACACACCCCGGGGTCGGGCACCAGGAGCAACAGACCTCCAGATGCAGATTCATCGTAGCGCGCACGTGCGCGCATTCACTGTCCTTCCGAACGGCCTGTTGCAGGACCGTCGGCTCAGTTACACCGCTCGTGGGCTGCTCGCGGACCTCCTTTCCCGCCCGGACGGCTGGCGCGAGGACGGGCGGCAGATGGCGGACAGCAGCCCGCAGGGGCGGGGCGCCGTCCGGCGGGCGCTCAAGGAGCTGAAGGACGCCGGGTACTACCGGGTCGACACGATCCGAATGCCCGACGGGACGGTCCGGTCCGAGGCCCATGTCTTCGACACCCCGCAGCCCGAACCGGCTGCCACCCGCCCGGCCTCCGGTGGGCGAGGGACCGGCGTCACTGTCACCCCTTCCGTAAAGGACCCGGGGCAAGAACCCACCCTCCCGGATGAACGGACGCGGGCCGCCGTGGCCACGCTGTTCCGGGTGATCCGGCCCGAACCCCGCCTGCGCCTCGGCGAGGCCGAGGCGCAGGGGCTGGCGTCGCTCGTCATGCAGTGGCTGGAACGGGGCAGCAGCGAAGCCGAGTTGGCCCACGCCCTCCTGCCCGGGCTGCCGCAGCCGATGCACTCCCCAGTAGCGATCCTCCGGGACCGCCTGCAACGGAAGCTGCCGCCGGAACGAGCGGCGCCTCCATCGGCTTCGTTCGCCGAGTGCGGCCGCTGCCACGACCCGGTGCCCCGGCCGGGAATCTGCCGCGCCTGCGCGGGCCTCGGCGCGAGAACCGTCGCCGTCGGCACGGGAGCCCCCGCCACCCCCGGCGGCGTCACCCGGGCCCGCGCGGCCCTGCGCGGGCGGCACGAACCGCTCATCGCGGCGGGCAGCGGCTGACCGCCGCACGCCCTGCGCCGGTTCAGCGCTCCACGCCCCCTCCCC
>NZ_JBIVVI010001848.1:0-1113 GCF_044757675.1 Kitasatospora sp. NPDC091257 | reverse complement strand
GGGCCAGACCGAGGCCGGCCAGGGTGGGGGAGCCGTGCTGCGTGGGGCGCACGGGCCTTGCTGTGTGACATGTAAAATGGCACAACGGAGAACGCGGAGGGAAGCCCCGGGAAAGGATTACCGGGCGGCGAGACCGAAACGTTGTCAGGTCCGCCCCGGGTGCCGGGTCCGTGGAGGTTCCGGACCCGACCGGGAGTCGCGCGCGGGCCGGGGGCCGTACGGGCGTCGGGCCCGCATCACCCGCCGGGGGCCCGGTGTCGCCGCCGCCCCGCCGCGGTCACCCACCCTCTTCGGCCGGCGCGCTGAACGGCGGCCATTGTGCCCGACGGGGTGTGAGGAATAAGCAGGAGCCCATGCTTCGTTCTTGCAACTGATACGCAATAGTGTTGTCCCGGCACGATCACCACCGTTCAACCCGCCGAAAGGGGCCGTGTCCTGATGGGCACCTACACGCTTCCCGACCTGCCGTACGACTACTCCGCGCTGGAGCGGGCGATGTCGGCCGAGATCCTGGAGCTGCACCACTCCAAGCACCACGCCGCGTACGTCAAGGGCGCCAACGACACCCTCGACCAGCTGGCCGAGGCCCGCGACAAGGAGCAGTTCGGCGGCCTGGTCGGCCTGCAGAAGACCTTCGCGTTCCACCTGTCGGGCCACGTGCTGCACTCGCTGTTCTGGCAGAACCTCTCGCCCGAGGGCGGCGACCGCCCCGAGGGCGAACTGGCCGACGCCATCACCGAGCACTTCGGCAGCTTCGAGGCCTTCAAGAAGCAGCTCACCACCGCCACCACCGGCGTGCAGGGCTCCGGCTGGGGCATCCTGTCCTGGGAGCCGCTCGGTCAGCGTCTGATCGTCGAGCAGGTCTACGACCACCACGGCAACGTCGGCCAGAACACCACCCCGCTGCTCGCCTTCGACGCCTGGGAGCACGCCTACTACCTGCAGTACCGCAACGTCCGCCCGGACTACGTCACCCGCCTGTGGGACGTCGTCAACTGGCAGGACGTCTCGGACCGCTTCGCGGCCGTCAAGAGCGCCTGACCCGCAGTGGGTGAGGGAAGGCCCCGGACATCGACGCGGAGCTGGCGGCGGACGGCGGGCCGGGCCGGGACG
>NZ_JBIVVI010001847.1:0-1114 GCF_044757675.1 Kitasatospora sp. NPDC091257 | reverse complement strand
GTCCCGGGGGCCGACCGCGCCGGTCGCGTGCCGGGTCCAGGGCCGGTCGGCGGAGCCGGGGGCGGCCTCGGGCCGGGAGTGGAACTCCACCGGGCGCCGTCCCGTGCCGTCTTCGGCGCCCACCCGTACGCGCAGTTGCACGGCCTGATCGTCGGGCAGCAGCAGCGGGGCGGCGAGGGTCAGCTCCTCCACGAGGGCGCAGCCGAGGCGGCGGCCCACGTGCGCGGCCAGCTCCACGAGGGCCGCGCCGGGCAGGATCACGGCTCCGGCCACGGCGTGGTCGGCGAGCCAGGGGTGGGTGGCCGAGGAGAGCCGGCCGGTGAAGAGGGTGCCCGCGTCGTCGGGCAGTTCGACCGCGGCACCGAGCAGCGGGTGGTCCGCGGCGGACTGGCCGGTGGCCGCCTGGTCCCGGTCGGCCGGCAGGGCGTCCAGCCAGTAGCGGCGTCGTTGGAAGGCGTAGGTGGGCAGGTCCACCCGCCGGGCACCGGTTCCCGCGAACAGTCGCTCCCAGTCGACGCGCAGGCCCCGGACGTGTGCCTCGGCGAGCGCGAGCTGGAGTCGGCGGAGCCCTCCGGCCCCGCGCCGCAGGGTGTCGAGCACCAGCGTCTCCGGGGCGCCCGCGTCGGCGGCCGTGTCCTCGATCGCGTACATCAGGGCGGGCTGGGGGCCGGACTCGATGAAGACGCGGTGCCCGGCCGCGAGGAGCGAGCGGGTCGCCCGCTCGAACTCGACGGTCTGCCGGAGGTTGCGGTACCAGTACGCGGCGCCCAGGGACTTCGTGTCCAGCAGGCCGCCGGTCACGCTGGAGTAGTACGGCACCGCACCCGCGAGGGGGGTGATCCCGTCCAGGTCGGAGAGCAGGCGCTCGCGGATCTGCTCCACGTGCGAGGAGTGCGACGCGAAGTCGGTTTCGATGCGAGTCGCCCACACCCCTTCCTCCAGGAGTTCCTCCACCAGGGCCGTGACCGCGTCGGCGTCGCCCGACACCGCCACCGACGACGGGCCGTTCACCGCCGCCACCGAGAGCCGGCCCGCCCACGGGGCGATGCGCTCCCGTGCCACGTCCACCGGCAGGGGCACCGACGCCATGCCGCCACGGCCCGCCAACGCCCCC
>NZ_JBIVVI010001846.1:0-1119 GCF_044757675.1 Kitasatospora sp. NPDC091257 | reverse complement strand
GTAGGGAGGGCCGGCCATGCCGCAGAACCCGGCCTTCCCCGGGGACGGCGAGGAACTTCTACCGACCGGCCACCGGGTCGGAGAGTGGACCGTCACCGGGCTGATCGGTGAGGGCGGCTGGGCGACGGTGTACGCCGCCCGCCGGGCCGACGGCGGCGGGGCGGATGACACGGTCGCCCTCAAGGTGCTGCTGACCGCCGGACTCGCGCCCCGCCAGGCCCGCCAGGTCGCCGAAGCCGCCCGGCGCGAAGCCGAGTTGGGCCGTACCGCCCCGCACCCCCGGCTGGTGCGGCTGCTCGATGCCGTCGTCCTGGCCGCCCCCGACCAGCCGTCGCTCGACGGCGCGATCGTCCTGGTCATGGAACGCGCCCGGTGCACCCTGCGCGACCTGCTCGCCATCGGCATCGACGAGGCCTATGGCGCCAGGATCGTCACCGGCATCTGCGAGGGCCTGGCCCACCTGCACCGCTCCGGCTGGGTCCACACCGACCTCAAGCCGGAGAACGTCCTCATCGGCGCGGACGGAGAGGTCCGCCTCTCCGACTTCGGCCTCGCCATCGAACTCACCGGCACCCACGGCCACGGCTCCCCGATGGGCACCCCCGACTACCTCCCGCCGGAGCGCTGGAAGGAACCCCTCGGCGAGCACGGCGTCAAGATCCGTACCACCGCTGACATCTGGGCGCTCGGCATCGTGATCCACGAGGTCTTCGCCGCCGGCGGCCGGCCGTTCCCCGGCGCCACCTCCGCCGCCCGCTGCGCCGCCACCCAGCAGTACGCGGAAGGCCGCGCTGCCCTGCGGCTGGCCGCCGTCGTCCCCCCGTTCTGGCGCGCCCTGGCCGCCGACTGTCTCGCCCCCACCCACACCGCCCGCGCCCCGCACACCGCGGAGAGCCTGCTCGCCCGCATCCGCGCCCACCGCCCCGGCCGGCGCGCGCGCCGCCCGAACCCTCGCCCTCGCACCGCTCTGCTGGCCCTGGCCTCCTGCGCCACGGTCGCCGTCACCGGCACTGCCCTCTGGCCGCACCCGGGACCGTCCGGACAGCCCGCCCACGTCCGGGTCTTCAACACCGAACGCGGCTGTCAGGACCGCACCGACCGCGACCCCCGGTGCAGCCT
>NZ_JBIVVI010001845.1:0-1119 GCF_044757675.1 Kitasatospora sp. NPDC091257 | reverse complement strand
GCGCCTCATCACGCCCGGTCCGCCATAGACGGTTCGAATGCAGCTCTCATCCAGGATTGCCAGCAGCGGCGAGCCGGCCGTCGGGCTTGGAGTGGTCGGGGGATCGGTCGTCGGGGCGGGCGCGGGGGCCGGCGGCGCGGCGGTCAGGGCCGGCTGGGAGCGGATGGTCCAGGGCGTGTTGTAGCGGGGCGCGGAGACCCCGGCCGCGAACGCCTCGGACGCGGCGCCGGACGCGGCGACCCTCCAGTCGACCTCCTTGCGCGACTCGTACCAGATCACGCCGATGATGTCGGGGTGCTGGGGGAGCTGCGCGAACATCTCGGTGATCCACTGCGCCTTCAGCCCCGAGGTGTCGGTGGCCCCGGTCTCGGTGATCACCACGGGCTTCTTCGTGAACGCCCGGATCTGCTCGATGGTCGGCTGGAAGATCTGGTCGAACGACTTGTACTTCTCGACGCCGGTGGTGCCGTAGTAGCCGGACAGGCCGACCCAGTCGACGTAGTCCTCGCCCGGGTAGAGCGTGTTCAGGCTGGTGGCGTTCTCGTAGTCGACGTTGGGGCTCCACACCCAGGTGACCCGGGTGGCGCCGACCTGCTTGAAGATGTCGTGGACGTGCTGCCACGCCTGGACGTACTGGCCCTTCCGGTTGCCGTTCGCCTGCTCGGTCCAGGGGTACCAGTAGCCGTTCATCTCGTGGGCGAAGCGCAGGGCGATGGGGTAGCCGAGGCCCTTGACGCCCTCGGCCCAGGTCCTGATGTAGTCGTCGAACCTGCCGTCGATGATGTTCGAGAGGGCGTACTCCGGCTGCTCGCCGCGGAGCTTGTCCTCCTTCGCCTCCTTGCGGTAGTCCCACGGCTCCCAGGCGACCATCGGCATGATGCCGCGCTCGGCGACGGTGTCGAACACCCGGCGGTCGAACTTCCGGTCCCACCAGCCGACCGAGAACTCCAGCACGCTCGGCTGGTGCTTGACGGCGGCGGTGAACTCGTCGAGCGGGCCGAGGTCGTACGGGCCGGGTTTGGTCATGATGCCGGTGAAGGCGCCGCCGGCCGGCGGGAACTGCGGCGGCGGGGGCGGCGGGACGGCGGTCGCGCCCGGCGTGGTGGGGGTGGCGGAGGG
>NZ_JBIVVI010001844.1:0-1120 GCF_044757675.1 Kitasatospora sp. NPDC091257 | reverse complement strand
GGGGGCGTGGCTACCACCGCGCGGGAGCCGTCACGGAACGGTCAGGCTTCGGTGGGCAGGAGCGCGGCGAGATCGCCCAGGACCCGGGCGGCCGGTGCCGGGTCGACCAGCCACTTCAGGTGGCTGCCGGGGAGCGTACGGACGTCGTAGGGATTGTCCGGGGTGAGCGCGTCGCCCTCGCGGATCATCCGGTCCTGCATGGCGAGCGGGATGCCGGCGTCCTCGCTCAGCCGGACGTAGGTCCTGGGGATGCGCCCCCAGGTGTCGGCCTGCGCCCGGTCGTCGGGGGTGCCGGTGTCGAGGTTCTCGTCGGGCTGGAAGCTGTTGAGGAAGACCATGAGCTGGTCGTCCGTGCCGTCGGCGAGGAAGGCCGCCTTGAAGCCCGCGAGGATGCCGGGGTCGGCGGTGCGGAAGTTGCAGCGCAGCAGCCCGAGTTCGGCGGGGTTGCCGACGAGCGCCGCCGCCATCCCCGCGGCGTCGGCCGTAGCCATCTCGGGCTCGGCGTAGTAGGCGCCCACCGGGAGGTCGACGGGGGCCCAGGAGGAGACGTAGACGATGCGGTCGATCAGGTCGGGCCGCTGGTTGGCCGCGACGGTGGCCGTCAGGCCGCCGCGGCTGTGGGAGACCAGGACGACGGGCCCGTTGCGCTTGGCCCGCTCCAGGATCCCGATCAGGTGCGCGACGTTGTCGGCGAGGGTGACGCCCTTGATGGCGCCGGGCACGGTGGCGAGCCCTTCGAGGTCCTGCGGCGCCTGGTAGGCGGCCGGGTACGTCGCGGCGAATCCGTGCCCCGGGAGGTCGACGGCGACGGACCGGTGCCCGAGGAGGCCGAGTTCGGCTTGAAGCGGCGCGAAGGAGAAGGAGTTCGCGAAGGCTCCGTGGACCAGGACGAACGTCGGTTGCATCTGTCTGCTCACTTTCTGACCTCCGTGCGTCGGCGGCATGCACGTCGCACGGGGGCAGCCGTCGAACAGCCGCCCAACTGTTCGACGGCACACAGTACTCAGCGAATGATCATCGCACTACCCGGAAAGGCCCTTCGCCGCCTGGGTGCGGCAGTGGGTGAGGGCGTAGGTGAGGCGGGTGTCGGGGTTGGGGGTGGTGGTGAGGAGTTCGCCGG
>NZ_JBIVVI010001843.1:0-1124 GCF_044757675.1 Kitasatospora sp. NPDC091257 | reverse complement strand
CTGGTGCTGACCACCTTCGACACCGACAACGACGTGCTGCCCGCGATCGAGCCCCCGGCCCGGGCCTCGCCGTCCGGTCGGGGGCGGCAACCGGGCTGCTGTTCCTGCGGTGGGCTGACGGACCGCCGGCCGACACGGGGGCGACCGGCGGGACGCACCCCGGCACCGGCGGACAGGAGAAAAGGTGGAGACAGGAATCGAACCCGTCTGAACGGTCCTGCAAACCGTCGCCTCGCCACTCGGCCACTCCACCTCGACAACGGTGGAAACATTACACACGTATGAACCGGAACTCTCCGGAAGTGCTGGATTTTCACTCCGGAAGGCTCTTAATGCTTCTAGTGTTATTTCTCTCGACATGGCGCCGAAAGGGCCCGGGGGCCGACACGGGGAAAGTCATGTTGCGCTAGCCTGTGCCGATATCTCCAACCCGATGGGATTTCATTGATGGCCGTCGAGGAATCACGGTTCACCCGTATCACGGAGCTGCGTGGCGAATCCGCCACGAACCGGTGCCAGTACAAGAGTCTGCCCCTGCGCGACCTTCCACCGCTCGGTGTCGTGCGTCGCGCGCGGATCGCCCGCGAAGGCCTGCGTGAGCGCCGCGCCGACATTCCGGCGCCCGGCCGTCCCTCCCGCTTCGCCGAGGGGGACTGGGTCCGGGTGAAGGACGAGGCCGTGGTGCGCGCCACCCTGGACGCCAAGGACCGCCACCGCGGCCTGTGGTTCACCCGGAGCCAATGGTCGTTCTGCGGCGGCGTCTACCAGGTCGAACGCGTCGTGCGCCGCATGATCGACGACCACTACCGCGTGCGGCGCCTGTCGGGCACCGTCGCCCTGGCCGGCGCCACCTGCCACGGCGCCGACGGGACCCAGGGCTGCGGCATGGAGTGCGCGCTGCTGTTCCGCGACGAATGGCTGGAGCCCGCCCCCGCGCCGGTCCCCGCCGCCCGGCCGGTCGCCCTGTGGGCGACGGTGCGCAGCCTCGCGGAGATCCACGCGACCCTCGGCTCCGACGGGCGCCTGCACGGCGTCCCCTTCCAGCCGGGGATGGAGCGCCACGCCGGCACCCGTCACGGCGCCACCGAGCTGCGTCACCGGTCCCTGGCCTGGTGGCAGCACCC
>NZ_JBIVVI010001842.1:0-1127 GCF_044757675.1 Kitasatospora sp. NPDC091257 | reverse complement strand
GACGACGACCAGGCCCCCGGTGATGTCCATGGCGCCGAGCACGGCGGCCGGGACGAGCCACCAGACCCGCTCCCGTCGGGTGTACGTGTTTCGGATCTGCCGCAGCAAGGTGATCACCAGCCCGATCAGGGCGGTGCAGACGATCGCCTGGTCGACCACCACGTGTCCGGCCGTGAAGCGCCCGTCCGAGTCCCCGCCGCCCCCGTTGGCCAGCATGACGATCGCCCACGCCCAGGCGGCGGCGGCCGCCAGGACTGGGACCGCCACCAGCGCCCGGGCCGCGGACCGGCCGAACGGCGCGGGCGAGCGCGGCGGGGAACCCTCCGGCAGGACGGCGTTCTGCCCGATCAGCGTGAAGCGGGTGGCGACCGCGGCCACCGACGAGACGCACACGCAGACCAGGCCGATGCCGAGGACCACGCTGCCGGCCACGAAGTCGGCCACCGGCCGGTGGCTCTCCGCCAGCAGGCCCAGCCCGTAGACGACGGCGGCCCCGGCCACCGCGAAGCCGAACGCCGGGTAGCCGATCCGGTCCAACGCGCCGAAACGGCCGATCAGTTGCCGCACGACGGTCGCCGCGACGGCGAACAGGCAGAGACAGACGGCGGCCAGGAAGACCAGCGTCAGGCCCGCGACCCGGGCGCTCGGCCCGGTGGAGTGCGCGAGGACGTAGCCGCCGAGCGCGGCCGACACCGCGCCCATGAGCAGCGGAATCGCCCGGAGCAGCACGCTCATTCCGTGGTTCACCAGGTCTCCTCGTTCCCTCGCGCCCGCCGGTTCCGGGCGGCAGTCAGTGTTCATCCCGCCGGGTCTCCGGCCGGGACCCCGGCGGCGGGTGTCCACGGATTTCGTCCGATCGGCTCACGGCGACACCCGCTGTGCGGGACCCCGGTGGTGGCCTGCGATGCTGTCGGCGGACACGGCGAGTTGCCAACAGCTGACGGAAAGTGGGTACGGCATGACCGCGGCGACGGACGGCGTCGACCCGTTCACGGAAATCCGCCCGCAGGAGCGGAGACGGGATCCCGACAACCTGATGCTGCGCGCCGGCGTGGTGGTGGTCCGCTGCGCGGTGGCCCGGCGGCCCCGCTTCGCGGTGCCACCGGCCGGGGGATGGGGGCGAGGAG
>NZ_JBIVVI010001841.1:0-1131 GCF_044757675.1 Kitasatospora sp. NPDC091257 | reverse complement strand
CAGCCAGCGCCCGGCCGGTGGGGGTGGGGCGGCACGCCCGCTCGGCCGGGTGGAGCCCGCCGCCCGCCGGTAAGCAGCGCGGCCGCCGTGAGGGCCCCCCGGGGGGCCCGGCCGCGTCGCCGGGCCAGGGCCGCCACCGCGCCGTACAGCGCCCCGGCGCCGCCGCCGGCCAGCACCGCCCAGGCGGGCACCGTGAACAGCAGGTACCGCCCGAGGAAGTACGAGGTGTCGGTCAGGCGGGACACCAGCCAGACGCCCACCACCGGCAGTTCCGCGAGCAGCAGCGCCTGCCAGGCCCGGATCCGCCGGCCGGGCAGCGCCAGTGCCAGCAGCGCCAGCGGGACGAAGGCGTAGAACACGACGTCCGAGCCGAACAGGCGCTCCCCGAAGTAGGCGAGGCCGCGCAGGGAGGGGGTCGGTATCCAGCCCAGCTGCCGGTCCGACTGCCGGCTGCCCAGCAGCACCACCGGCAGCACCGGCAGCGCCGCCACGGCGACCGCCAGCGGGTAGTGCCACAGCAGCCGCCGGTCCGTCTCCGGGCGGGTGCGCCACAGGTGCAGCGCCAGGAGCGCCACCTGCCCGGCGACCGTGCTGAAGGACACCAGGTGCCCGGCGCCGGCCAGCGCCATGGCCACGCAGTACGGCGCCCAGCGCCGCCAGGTCGGCCGCTCCAGCGCCCGCAGCAGGAAGTACGAGGCCGCCGCGATCGCGCAGGTCACCAGCGCGTAGGAGCGCGCCTCCTGGGCGTAGCGGGAGATCTCCGGGGGGACGGTGAACAGCAGCCCGGCCCCGACCGCCGCCACCCTGCCGCCGAACAGCCGCTCGGCGGTGAGCGCCACGAACGCCGCCGCCCCGGCCATCGCCAGCACGGAGGGTATTCGCAGCGAGACCGTCGAGTCGCCGAACACCGCCGTCCAGCCGTGCATCAACAGGTAGTACGCGCCGTTGCTGGCGTCGACGTGCTGGAGCAGCCGCAGCAGGTCCCCCAGGGAGCGGGTGGCCACCGTCCAGGTCGCCATCTCGTCCCGCCACAGGTCCGGCGTCCCCAGCCGGTACCCGCCCACCGCCAGCATGACCACCTCCGTCTTCCCCGAGGCCGGCGTGCTGCTCGCCGGGATCTTCCTCGCCGTC
>NZ_JBIVVI010001840.1:0-1131 GCF_044757675.1 Kitasatospora sp. NPDC091257 | reverse complement strand
GGCCCCAGGGGGGTAACCGAACAGCCTCCCGGAACGTCTAACGTTCGAACATCGAACGCGAGAGACCTGAAGACGGGGGGCACGGAGGATGAGCAGCAGCACGCGTCGGCGCCGCTACCTGCGGACCGCCATCGGCCTGGCCGCCGTACTGGTGCTGTCGGTCGTGGGCGCCGGAGCCTGGTTCTACCACCGGCTGGACAACAACATCACCACCTTCGACTCCGGCGGCGTCGCCACCGAGCGCCCGCCGGCACCCGTCCCGGCCAGCCCGGGCGCCTCCGTCCCGGTCAACGTGCTGCTGCTCGGCTCGGACACCCGCGACGAGGGCAACGACTCGCTGGGCGGCGGCGACGAGGGCGTCGGCCACTCGGACACCGCGATCCTGGTGCACGTCTACGCCGACCACAAGCACGCCGTCGGCGTCTCGATCCCCCGCGACACCCTGGTCACCATCCCGTCCTGCAAGCTGCCGAACGGCACCTGGACGACACCGAAGACCGACCAGATGTTCAACTCCGCCTTCACCGTGGGCCTCGCCGAGAAGGGCAACCCGGCCTGCACCCAGAACACCGTGGAGAAGCTCACCGGGCTGCGGATCGACCACACCGTCGTGGTCGACTTCAAGGGCGCGGCCGCGATGTCCGACGCCGTGGGCGGCGTGGAGGCCTGCGTGCCCAACGACGTCAACCAG
The DNA here is from genome assembly GCF_044757675.1 of Kitasatospora sp. NPDC091257. Taxonomy (NCBI): domain Bacteria; kingdom Bacillati; phylum Actinomycetota; class Actinomycetes; order Kitasatosporales; family Streptomycetaceae; genus Kitasatospora; species Kitasatospora sp. NPDC091257. The sequence continues at coordinate 440 of NZ_JBIVVI010001840.1, read as the reverse complement.
TACGGCATACACCTCAAGAAGGGCCTCCAGAAGCTCTCCGGACAGTCCGCGGTGGACTACCTGCGGACGCGCCACGGGATCGGCGACAACTCCGACATCGGTCGGATGAAGCGTCAGCAGGCCTTCCTCTCCTCGATGATCAAGAAGGTCCAGGGCCAGGGCTTCTCACTGCCCACCCTGCTGCCGCTGGCCGACGCGGCCACCAAGTCGCTCACCGTGGACGAGGGGCTGGGCACCGCGATGAAGCTGGTGGACTTCGCCCGTTCGATCCAGGACATCAAGCTCTCCGACGTCTCCTTCGTCACCGCGCCCTGGCGCTTCGCCGGCGACCGAATACGGCTGGTGCAGCCGGACGCCGACGCCCTCTGGAAGCTGCTGCGCGAGGACCGCACCCTGGACGGGCAGAGCACCTCCGGGACGGGCCAGGTGACCTCCTCCCC
>NZ_JBIVVI010001839.1:0-1133 GCF_044757675.1 Kitasatospora sp. NPDC091257 | reverse complement strand
CCAAGGCCCGGTTCGAGGCGAGCGCGCGGATCACGGCCGGACTCGTCGGGCAGCCGGTGGACCTGGTCGTGTGGGGCGAGAGCAGCACCACCGCCGGGGGCCGGTCCCGAACCTCGCGCCGCCGCAGTCGTCGTGCCCGTGGAAGCGGACGCCGCTGCCGGTGCGTCCGTCACCGACGAGGTGACGCCCCGCGTCCGCGCCCGCAGCGCCCCGCCGCGCCGCGCCGCGGCTTCCCCCCGTTGTCGCCGGTGTTCCGGTCGCAGGCGACGCCCCCGTACGTGCGGCCGCTGCCCGCGCCGACGAAGCCGTTCCCGGACCACGGGCGGACCCAGGTGCCGGGGCACGCTCCGGCACCCTGCCCGACGAAGAGCACGGTGGCGCCCGCGGAAGGCGCCACGATCACGATCGGCCCGGCAGCGGCGGCACCCGTCGTGCGACCGCCCTCGGCGCCGGCCCCGCCGGCCCGGTCGACACCCCCGCCGCCGGGGCACACCCGCGGCATCGGTCCTCCCACCGCCCTCGGCGCCGACGACGACGCCGCACGGGGGAATCGTTGTCAAAGGCCGGGCCCGGAACGGGATCGAGGGCAACGGCGACGGCGACGGCGGCCCGGCGGGACTCCCCGGTCCCGTCGAACCCGGCGGCCGAACCCATGCCGCCGCCCGAACCGGGTCGAAGCAGAGCAGCGTTCGGCCACGGCCCACCGCACCGTGCTGGACCGGGTGGCGGGCGCGGCGGCCGGACACGGGCGTCCGGCCGACGCCCGGCCCCCGGGGCGGGGCCGCCACCGGGCTCGTCCACGCGCTCGCCAACGGCGCACGCGATACCGCGACCGGACAGAAGGGCGTGGCGTCCCGCAGGACCCGCAGACCCACGCCCCACGCCCCACCCTCCCCGAGGGGCCGCACGCCGGGAGCCCGCACGCGCCGCGCCCCGCACGGAATCGGCGGGGCGCAGCGCGTGGCCGGTGGTCTCCGGGGACCGGACCGGGACCGGGGCTGGGGCTGGGGCTGGGGCTGGGGCTGACGGCAGGCCAGGGGCCGGGCCGAGGGCGCGGCGCGTGCGGCCGGTGGTTTCCGGGGACCGGGCGGGTGCGGGTCAGGGGGTCGGGGCGGGGTGTGCCCGGTTCGACC
>NZ_JBIVVI010001838.1:0-1133 GCF_044757675.1 Kitasatospora sp. NPDC091257 | reverse complement strand
GGTGGACCGAGTGGGCAGGTGGGAGCGGGCGCTGGACGCGGCCGGGGTGCGGGAGGCCGGCCTGCGGGCCGACTACGGCCGGCAGCGGCAGCAGATGGCCCGCTACCGGCGGGAGGCCGCGCTCGCCACCGAGCTGCTGCTGCCCGCGCGGATGGTCCCGCACGTGATCGCCGCCGCCGCCTTCATGCACCGCACCGACACCCTGCTCGACAGCGGCCCGCTCGCCGAACGCCGGGTGGCGTCCGCCCGCTGGCGGCAGCAGGTCACCGACGGCCTCGCCGCCGGCCGCACCGACGACCCCGAGCTGCGCCCGCTGCTGCACAGCGTCGCCGCCCACCCCGTCCTGCGGGACCGGGTGCTGGACTTCCTCGCCGCGACCGGGGCCGACCTGGACTTCACCGGATTCGCCACCGAGGAGGACTACCAGGCCTACGTGGACGGGTACTCGCTGCCCGGCTTCATGGTGGTCGCCGGCCTGATCGGCCCGGACGGCGACCAGGGCGGCTACCGCGCCGCCTGCCGCACCTTCATCGACGGCAGCCAGCGGCTCGACTTCGTCAACGACCTCGCCGAGGACCTCGCCGACGGCCGGCTGACCATCCCCGAAGAGACCCTGAAGGAGCACGGCGTCACCCGCGCCGACCTGGAGCGGGCCCGCGACCTGCCCGCCGTCCGGGCCCTGCTCGCCGCCCTGCTCGACCGCGCCGACCGCACCCTCGCCGACGGCAGGGCCGTCATCGACCGGGTGCCGCCCGCCCACCGGCCGATGGTCCGCTGCATCGTCGGCGTGGAGGAGCTCACCAGCGCCGCCGCCCGCGCCGACCTCGGCGCCCTGCTGCGCCGCTCGGCCGGTCCGGCCAAGCCCGCCGCGCTGCGCCTGCTGGCCCGTGAGTACCTCCGGGCCCGCCGCCTGCGCGGCTGACCGGTCGCCGGCCCGCGAACGCCTCCGGTCCCGGAGGTGCCGATCCGGTGTGTGCGGCCCCGGTGAGAGCCGTCGGAGCCGGTGTCCACAAACGGAACCTCCCTTTGTCGTAGGCGATCCGGCAGGTCGGTCGGCGCCCTGTCCCGGGTGGGGCGGCCTGGCTAGCATGAGCGCGCTCAGCAAGCAGGACCCAAAGACCCCAATCATTGGG
>NZ_JBIVVI010001837.1:0-1134 GCF_044757675.1 Kitasatospora sp. NPDC091257 | reverse complement strand
CCGCACCGCCGCACCGCCGCACCGCACGGACACCGGCCGCTTCACCCCCTACGGAGCCGGCTCCACCTCCGCCGCGTCCAGCGCGGCGGTGACCCGGTCCAGCAGTCCGCGCAGCGCGGCCAGGTCCTCGACCGGCAGCCCGGTCGCCGCGAGCAGCCGGCGCGGGACCTGCCCGGCCCGCTCACGCAGCGCCGACCCCTCGGGGGTCGGCCGGACGGTGACCGACCGCTCGTCCTCCGCACTCCGCTCGCGGCACACCAGTCCGGCCGCCTCCAGTCGCTTGAGCAGCGGGGAGAGCGTCCCGGAGTCCAGTCGCAGCCGCTCGCCGATCCGCTTGACGGGCAGCTCGCCCTCCTCCCACAGCACCAGCATCACCAGGTACTGCGGGTAGGTCAGCCCGAGGTCCCGCAGCAGCACCCGGTACACGCCTCCGAAGGCGCGGGAGGCCGCGTTGAGCGAGAAGCAGATCTGCCGGTCGAGGCGGAGCAGCTCCTCGTCGGCCATGCCGGAATGGGTGGTCATGGACCCATGGTACCGATCACCATCACGCCATTGAGTTGTGCGCAATTGAATTGCGTGCTCTACTGGTCGTGGCGCAGCGCCGACCCAGCGGCCGCCGCGAAGCACGCCGGACCGGCAACCGCCCGGACCACCGGCCGCAGGAACACCCAGGACCTGAAGGGACGCCACCATGGACGCGCTCTACACCGCAGCCGCCACCGCCAACGGCCGGGAGGGCCGTGCCGTCAGCTCCGACGGACAGCTGGACCTCGCCCTCGCCATGCCGCCCGCGCTCGGCGGCAGCGGCCAGGGCACCAACCCCGAGCAGCTCTTCGCCGCCGGCTACGCCGCCTGCTTCGCCAGCGCCCTCGGCCTGGTCGGCCGGCAGGCCCGGGTGGACACCAGCGAGGTCTCGGTGACCGCCGAGGTGTCCATCGGCAAGGACGGGGCCGGCTTCGGCCTCTCCGTGGTGCTGCGCGTCGAGCTGCCCGAGTCCCTCGCGGGCGAGACCGGCGAGCTGCTGGTCAAGCAGGCGCACGAGGTCTGCCCGTACTCCCGCGCCACCCGGGGCAACATCCCGGTCGAGCTGGTCGTCGAGTAGGCACCCGGCCGTCGGCCGGTCACCGAGACCCC
>NZ_JBIVVI010001836.1:0-1134 GCF_044757675.1 Kitasatospora sp. NPDC091257 | reverse complement strand
GCGGGTGTCTGCCGCGGACGCCCGGGGCCCCCCCCCCCCCCCGCCCCGGGCCGGGCCGCGGGGGCCGCCGGCCCCCGCCCCTCGCTCAGGCGGGCGCGCAGCAGGGAGAGGATCAGCCACCGGCGCATCGCCCCGACGTGTCCCGGGGAGCCGTGGACGTCGTCGAAGACCTTGAACCGGGCCCGCGGTGCCAGCAGCGCCAGCCGGCGGTGCTCGCCCTGCGGGATGATCTCGTCGCGGGAACTGGCCACGTAGTCGACCGGGATGTCCACGGATCCGAGCTGGGCCGGGGTGAGCGGGAAGCCGGCCAGGACGTCCCGGAGTTCGTCCCGGTCCGCGGTCCGGGTGAGCCGGCGCAGGGTCTCCACGGTGATGCCGGGGACCTCGGGCCACCAGGCGGAGTCGGTGAAGAACCCGGCGACGGGCGCCCCGACGGTGTGGATGCTGCGGATGCGGGGGTCCTCGGCGGCGGCCCGCAGCGCCAGGTGCCCGCTGAAGCTGAGGGCGAGCGCCGCCGTCTCGGCGACCCGCGCGCGGTCGGCCAGCCGGTCCAGCAGGTACGGCAGCAGGCGCCAGGAGTCGGCCCGGTACGGAAGCGTGTTCTCGCCGACCCCGGGCAGTTCGGTGGCGACGGCGGCGAAGCCGAGCCGGGCGAACAGCGGAAGCGTCGGAGCCCACTGCTCCTTGACGCTGACGATGCCTCCCATGATCAGCAGCAGCGGCCGCGGCCGGTCGGCCGACAGGCCGGACGCCCAGGCCGCCAGGTTGCCGTCCGGGTGCTCGAACTCCAGCCGCTCGATGCCGTTGCGACCGGTGCGCCGCCAGGTGTCGAAGGCGTCGACGCAGCGGCGCTGGGCCTCCAGCCGGTCCTCGTCGCCGTGGTACGGGAAGCGGGCGAGCGCGTAGCGCCGGCAGGCGTCGAGCGGGCGGCCGGCCCGCAGCCGGTCGCCCTCGGCGGTCCACACCCGCGCCCAGGAGCCGGGGTCGCCGGGTTCGTCCCCGGTGATCCGGGACAGTACGGACCGGACGTACTGCTCCGTCAGGCCCTGGCCGCGTCCGTGCAGCCGGGCGAACTCCTTGAGCTCTGCCAGATGGTCCATGGTGCGTCCTCGGGTGGGCGGTCGGCGGGGGGCG
>NZ_JBIVVI010001835.1:0-1137 GCF_044757675.1 Kitasatospora sp. NPDC091257 | reverse complement strand
GTCGGAGGTGGGGGGGGGCTTGCCGAGCGGCCCGGGAAGTCTTGTATCGTTCCTGGCGAATCATCCAGAGGGGTGGAGGGACCGGCCCTACGAAGCCCCGGCAACTCCCCGTTCGACCCGGCGTCCGAAGTACGCGCCGTGCCGTCCGGGGGCAGTGCCAACTCCGGCCTGTCGCCACTGTGGCGCGGGAAAGATGAGGAGACACGGTGCTCTCTGTGCTGTCCTTCGCCCGGGCGCTTCCCGCCCCGGCGCTTTCGCGTACCCGTCTCGTGCCCGGCGCAGGCAATCGGCCGTTTCCCCCGGCCCGTCCTCGCTGACCACACCCCCCGGCTCCCCGCCAGGAGCCGCCGTGAGCAGCGACCGTCCGCTGCTCCGGGCCCCGAGACTGGAGTACCCCCACATGGAGAACACGAGCGGCGTCGGCGTGCTCGACAAGGTCACCTCGATCCTCGGCACCCTGGAGGCCGGCCCCGCCACGCTGGGCGGCCTGGTCGCCGCCACCGGCATGGCGCGGCCCACCGCCCACCGGCTGGCCGTCGCACTCGAACACCACCGCCTGGTCAGCAGGGACACCCAGGGCCGGTTCATGCTCGGCCCGCGGGTCGGCGAGCTCGCGACGGCGGCCGGCGAGGACCGGCTGCTGGCCGCGGCCGGCTCGGTCCTCACCCAGCTGCGCGACATCACCGGCGAGAGCGCCCAGCTCTACCGCCGGCAGGGCGAGGTGCGGATCTGCGTGGCCGCCGCCGAGCGTCTCACCGGCCTGCGCGACACCGTTCCGGTGGGCGTCACCCTCCCCATGAAGGTCGGCGCCGCCGCCCAGATCCTGCTCGCCTGGGAGGAGCCCGAACGGCTCCACCGCGGACTGCAGGGCGCCCGTTTCACCGCCACCGCGCTGAGCGGCGTACGGCGCCGGGGCTGGGCCCAGTCGGTCGGCGAGCGCGAACTCGGGGTCGCCTCCGTCTCCGCGCCGGTCCGCGGCCAGTCCAACCGGGTGGTCGCCGCCGTCACGGTGTCCGGCCCGATCGAACGCCTCACCCGGCACCCCGGCGCCCAGCTCTCCCAGGCCGTCGTCGAGGCCGCCCACCGGCTCACCGAGGCCCTGCGCCACCCCTGAGCGGGGGCCCCGCCCGCGTCGGG
>NZ_JBIVVI010001834.1:0-1138 GCF_044757675.1 Kitasatospora sp. NPDC091257 | reverse complement strand
TTCGGATCGCCGTGCGGGGCGGGCAGCACCACCACGGCACCGGTGCCCGTCCCGGCGACCAGGGCGCGGTCGGTGGCGCCGCCGAGCGCCTCCTCCAGCACCGCCCGTACGGTGCCCTCCGGCAGGCCGGCGCCCTCGGCGCTGAGCACCAGCCAGGAGCCTTCCTGCGCCCGGGACTTGGGATCGGGGACCTCGTAGCCGACGGCCATCGCCGAGGAGGCGTACAGGGTGCGGCTGATCTCGGCCGGGTCGGCGTCGCGGCGCAGCAGGGCGAGCACCTCGTCGGCGAGGCGGCGGCGCAGCCGGCGGCCCTCGTCGCGGCGGTGGCGCTCGGCGGCCACCAGCCGGGCCAGGTTCTCGGCGAGCTGCTGGCGCTTGGCGGTCCACTCGGTGACGTCGCCGGCCACCGCGAGCACCCAGTCGACGAGCGGCGCGTCGTGCTCGGCGGAGACCGGGGCGGGCAGCAGCGAGTAGGAGCCGGCCGCCAGCCGGGCCCGGTGCGGGGGGCGGCGGCGCTGGCGCTGGGCGGCGAGGTGGGCGCGGACCAGCTGGTCGCGGTCCTGGGCGGAGAGCCGTTCGGCGGGGCCCGCGATCACCGCGCCGGTCGGGGTGAGCACCCAGCAGTCCAGGTCGAGGTCACCGCCGAGCAGGTCCAGCACCGCGTCCAGTCCACCGCCGCCGGCCGCCGAGACCAGCAGGCGGTGCCGGTCGACCAGGGCGGCGAGGTCGGCCGCGCGGTCCGCGGAGACCTGGCGGCCGATGAACTCGGTGACGGTGCCGAAGGCGATGTCGTCGGGGACGGCGAGCAGCGGCATCCGGTGCCGCCGGCAGGCCTCGACCAGGTCCTCGGGCACCGGGCCGACCTCGGCCTCGCCGGCCGCCAGGGCCACCGCGCCGCCGGCCGCCAGGGTGCGGACGAAACGCTCGGAGTCGGCCGGGACGGTGCGCCAGAGCATGCCGGTGAGCACCAGTTCGCCGCCGTGCAGGTAGCGGCCCGGGTCCTGGAGGTCCGTCGTCATCACGCCGCTGACCTGCCGGTCCAGCTCTTCCTCGGCCGCGAGCAGGCGCAGTCGCGGGGCACCGGGGGCGAGCAGGTCACGGACGCGCATCCGCGGACTCCTTAACGGGGCTTGGGGGG
>NZ_JBIVVI010001833.1:0-1141 GCF_044757675.1 Kitasatospora sp. NPDC091257 | reverse complement strand
CCGCCCCCAGCGACGGCCCCGGTCGGGGTTGCCCCTCGTGCTGTCACCCGGCCGGACGAGCACGCTCGCCCACGACCCGTGGCGAAGGGATAGTGACCTTACGCGACAGGCCGAGCGGGCGCGTGGCACCACGCGTGGCACCAGGGCGGCCAAGGCGCCGGAGCCCGCTGCCCGAAGCCGCCCGCGGCCGCGGCCGGGCCCCGTCGTCGACGGCGGGGCCCCGGGGTGGGTGCTGCCGCCCTTCCGTCCGGCCTCTCACCGAGGGGAACACCGCTGCCATGACACCGACCCGGCACGACGACGAGGCGATGTTCGGAGCGGAGACGGTCCGGGACGGGGAGCTGCGGGAGGCTCTGCAGCGGCTGGCCGCCGGCATCTGCGCGATCGTCCGGGTGCCCGACCTGCTCCGGGGCGACCTGAGCGACCTCGTCGCCCGCATCGAGCGGGCCGACTTCGAGCCCTACGACGAGGAGCGGCTCGACCCGCCGATCCTGAAGTTCGGCCCGGCGGTGTACGACTACTACGGGCAGGGCCGGGTCCGGGACGCCTACTGGGAGAAGGCGGAGCAGACCCGGAAGGCCGCCCGCGACCTCTACGGCGACACCGACCCGGCGGTGACCCTCATGCGGCGGCTGGGCACCGAACTCGGCATTCCGGTGCGCCCTGCGACCATCGGGGGGCGCCCGCTGCACGCGGGCATCCTCCGCGAGTTCCCCACCGGTTCTAAGATCCACTACGACGAGGTGGTGCGGGAGTTCCCCGGCCGCCTCGACGACCAGCCCCTCGTGCAACTCGCCTTCAACCTGCACCTCACCGTCGCCGGGCACGGCGGCGCGCTGACCGTCTGGCGGCATCGCTGGATCCCCGGCGACGACACCCGCAGGGACGGCTACGGCTGGGCCCCCGAGGTCGTCGCCGACGCGCCGTCGGCCACGGTGCGGGCCGAGCCCGGCGAAGGCGTCTTCTTCGACTGCCGCAACTTCCACCAGGTGCAGGACTTCGAGGGCGGCCGCCGGATCACCCTCTCCCTCTTCCTGGGATTCACCATGAACGGCGAACTGATCGTCTGGTCCTGACCGCCGCCCCCCGGCCCCGGTGAGCCCCCTCGCCATCGCGGGCCTGCCGGACGAGCCGGCCGGCG
>NZ_JBIVVI010001832.1:0-1142 GCF_044757675.1 Kitasatospora sp. NPDC091257 | reverse complement strand
GGTCAGCCGCAGGGTGCCGAGGTCGGGGCGCATCGCGAAGTCGCCGTAGCCGGTGGCCCAGGAGGAGAAGGCGTAGCCGTCCACGGTGTTCAGGTCGACGTCGACGGCCAGCAGGTAGTCGCAGGCCTCGGCGCCGTGCTCGGCGACCTCGTCGAGGAAGAACCGGGCGGCGAAGCGCTTGCCCTGGAGGCGGCCCTGCATGTCGGTGAAGGCGAGCGCGACGGTGTGCACCTCGCCGGAGTCCACCAGGGTGCGCAGCCCGTCCAGGGTCAGCGGCGGCCGGGCCGGCGAGCCGGCGGCGGCCTGTTCGGGCAGTTCGGACATGCCGAACCCTCCTCCTCGATCACTCTTCGAGATCAAGCGGTCACAGCGAACCGTACGGCCTGCGACTCGCGGGGCGGAAGAGGGCGGGTGGGTGTCGGGTGCCCGTGGCGCGCCGACGCGCGTGGCTGACGGTGGATCAGGTGCTCCGGGGGGAGAATGCGCGCCATGGATCGCAGGCCTTTGATCGGCGTCAGCACCTACCTGGTGGACGCGAGTTGGAGCGATTGGCGGGGCCGCCGGGTGGCCCTGCTGCCCGAGCGGTACACCGCGCAGGTCCGGGACTCGGGCGGGATCGCGGTCCTGCTGCCGCCGGACGTCCCGGAGCGCACCCCGGAGGTGCTGGCCCGGCTGGACGGCCTGGTGATCGCGGGCGGGCCGGACATCGACCCGGCGTACTACGGGCAGCCGGCCCATCCGGCGACCGAGATCGAGTCGCCGGAGCGGGACGCCTGGGAGGTCGCGCTGCTGCGGTCGGCGCTGGCGGCGGGGATGCCGCTGCTGGCGGTCTGCCGGGGCATGCAGATCCTGAACGTGGTGTGCGGCGGGACGCTGGTGCAGCACCTGCCGGACGTGGTGCCGGTGGACGTGCACGGCGGCTCGCCCGGGCTCTACGGCTCGCACCCGGTGCGGCCGGTGCCGGGGACGCTGCTGGGCGGGCTGCTGCCGGAGAGCGAGCTGGAGGTGCCGACCTTCCACCACCAGGCCGTCGACCGGCTGGGGGCCGGCCTGCGGGTGAGCGCCCACGCGCCGGACGGGACGGTGGAGGCGGTGGAGGGTCCGGGGTTCACGCTCGGGGTGCAGTGGCATCCGGAGCAGGG
>NZ_JBIVVI010001831.1:0-1143 GCF_044757675.1 Kitasatospora sp. NPDC091257 | reverse complement strand
CCCGCCACCACCCGCCCCCACCCCCACTCCCACCTGGGACGGCCAGGTCAAGGTGCTCGGCGACGGCTCCACCTCCTACACCGGCCCGCAGCCCAAGCAGCCCACGCCCGAGAAGCTCAAGCCCGGCGAGAAGCCGCCGCAGTTCGTCGTCTTCTCCTGGGACGGCGCGCTGGAGGGCGACGATCGCATGTTCTCCCGCTTCCGCAAACTCGGCGTCGAGAACAACGCCCAGATGACCTTCTTCCTGAGCGGCCTCTACACCCTCCCCAAGTCCAAGAGCACGCTCTACAAGCCACCGCAGCACAAGCCCGGCGACGCCTCCATCGACTACGCCACCGACCCCCACATCAAGGACACCCTGGAACAGCTGCGCCTCGCCTGGCAGGACGGCAACGAGATCGGCACCCACTTCAACGGGCACTTCTGCAACGCCAAGGGCGGCGGCGAGTGGAGCACCGAGGAGTGGAAGAGCGAGCTGGACCAGGCCGTCTCCTTCGTCACCAACTGGAAGACCAACACCGGCTTCAAGGACGTCCCGCCCCTCCCCTTCGACTACACCAAGGAACTGGTCGGCGGCCGCGCCCCCTGCCTGGAGGGCCAGAAGAACCTGCTGCCGGCCGAGAAGGCGGCGGGCTTCCGCTACGACGCCAGCTCCCCGGGCGAGTTCCAGGTCTGGCCGGTGAAGAAGGAGGGCATCTGGAACTTCCCGCTGCAGATGCTCCCCTACCCCGGCAGGTCGACCCAGAGCCTCTCGATGGACTTCAACTTCCTGGCCAACCAGTCCGGGAACACCACCAACGGCGACCCCAAGAAGTACGACACCTGGGAGAAGGAGACCCGCGAGAGCTACCTGGCCGGCTTCGAACGCGTCTACAACGGCAGCCGCGCCCCGCTCTTCATCGGCAACCACTTCGAGTCCTGGAACGGCGGCATCTACATGCAGGCCATCGAGGACGTGATGAAGAACGTCTGCAAGCGCGAGGGCGTCCGCTGCGTCTCCTTCCGCCAGGTCGCCGACTGGCTCGACGCCCAGGACCCGAAGGTCCTCGACCAGCTCCGCCAACTCGACCCGCCACATCCGCCGCATCCTCGAACGCGACGCCACCCGCATCCGCGCCGCCGCCCGCACCTCCGGCACCACCC
>NZ_JBIVVI010001830.1:0-1144 GCF_044757675.1 Kitasatospora sp. NPDC091257 | reverse complement strand
GAACTCGACGGTGTCGACGCCGACCACGCGCGCCGAGGCGATCTGCTCGGCCTCGCGCAGCGGGCCGCACTCGGCCGGGTCCAGCGAGTCGATGCTCGGTCACCGCCGCGATGCCCGCGAGGCCCAGGAATCTTCGTCTGTACACAGTGTCCTCCCCACGTCGGTCCCCATGCGGTCGCATGCGGTCGCTGCCGGTGCGTCAGGCGTAGGTCACGACCGCGCGGAAGCGGACCTCGCCGCGTTCGACCCGTTCGAGCGCCTCGGCGACCCGCTCCTTGGGGAAGGTCTCGATCAGCGGCGTGACGGCCCCGGACGCGACCAGGTCGAGGGCCTCGGTGAGCTGGTCGAGGCCGTTGTGGGTGGCGCCGATCACCTGCTGGCGCTGCGCCCAGAACGGGCTGGTGGGCGGGATCGTGAAGGAGTCGACCGGGTCGATGGTGGCGAGCACGATCCGGCCGTTCGGGCGCAGTCCCTGGAGGGTCTCGGTGGCGGCCCGGTAGGAGGTGCCGGTCACCAGGACCACGTCGGCGCCGCCGGCCGCCCGCAGCTGCTCGCCGTCGGCGACCACGTGGTCCGCGCCGAGCGTGCGGGCCAGCTCGTGCTTGTCCGGCGAGCGGGTGACGGCCACCGTCTCGAAGCCGGCGGCACGGGCGAACTGCACGGCGAGGTGGCCGAGTCCGCCGATCCCGAGGACGGCGACCCGCTCGCCCGGCTCGGGGTTCGCGGCGCGCAGCGCGCTCCACGCGGTGTACCCCGCGCACAGCACGGGCGCCGCGGCCTCGTACGACAGGGCGTCCGGCAGAAGCACCGTGCTGTCGGCCGACACCGCGACGTACTCCGCGTGACCGCCCTGCACGGTGAGGCCGCTCATCACCGACTCCGCGCAGTTCATCCCGGACTGCCCGGTGAGCGGGAGGTTGAGCCGGCAGTAGTCGCACCGGCCGCAGGTCGCCTGCACCCAGGTGGTGCCGACCCGGTCCCCGACCCGGCGGGTGGTCACCCCCGGACCGACCTCGACGACCTCTCCGGCGGCCTCGTGACCGACCACCACCGGGTCGAGCGGTGGGAAGGGGAAGACACCCTGGCTGACCCAGAGGTCGTTGTGGCAGACCCCGCAGGCGTGGACCCGGATCAGTACCTGACC
>NZ_JBIVVI010001829.1:0-1144 GCF_044757675.1 Kitasatospora sp. NPDC091257 | reverse complement strand
CACCCGGTCGACCGCCCGCCGCCGGGGGGGCGAATCCCCCCTCAGCGGCCCGGACACGCCGCGCTGGCGGTGCGCCGCAGGTCCAGATGCCTGCGACGGGTCAGCAGCGGGAGACGGCACGGCATGTTCGCGACTGTACGAACCGTTGATCGATACCGTCAAGCAGCGTCCGCCCCCCGGGCGGGACCGGCCGGCCCCGCCGGGATCAGCCCTGCTGGAACATGTCCGCGGGGAGCGGCTTCAGCAGCTGATACAGGTCGTCCGAAATCGGTCGGTCCCAGGACGCGATGGTGACCAGGACGCCGTCGCTGCGGCCGAACTGGGCGCAGAACACGCGTTCCTCGCTGACCTTGACCTTCTTCACGATCAGCAGGTCGTCCCCGAGCATCACCGGGAAGTCCTCGGCCGAGACGAACTCGACCGGCTCGTCGTTCTCCAGCGCCGCGAGCAGCTGCCGCACCTCGAAGGGCACGTCGTCGCCGGTCTCCCGGGCGGGCGAACCCTCGGGGAGGTTGCCGATGAACATCGCCGGGCCTCTGCCGCCGAACAGGTCGTAGCGCAGGAAAATCCCCTGGCAGGAGCCGTCCGGGCCGGTCATCATGGCCGCACCGAAGTCACCGGGCCAGTCACCCGGGTCCATCGCGAGCACGTCGAAGTCCGGGCCGGCGGGCTGTCCGGAGCGACGGCGGAGAAAAGACATGGGAACATCGTACGTGTCCGGCAGACCACGCTCGCGAGGTGGGTGGGGCGCCGCCGGGGGACGAGCGGGAGATCGACGCTCAGAGACCAATGTTGACTCTGAGCAACCGTCCGGGCTACGTTCGGTTCAGCACGACAGCCGTTCTGGGTTTCACCCTTCGGGGGGACGGCATGTCGCAACGCGGCCCTACACGCGTTTCCCTCACTGTGCACTTGTCGTGCCGAACCGCCGAGCACCCAGCTTCGTCGTCGCACACAGCACGAACACACAAGCCAACAGTTCCATGCATCACAAGCCAGATCCGCGGGGCCCCGGCCCGTCGCTCCCGTGGATCTGCTCGGGACGCCGCCGCGTGGGGGCGTGCGGGTCCCGAGCATCGGTGCCGTCATCCGAGTCGCTCTCGGCGTCGGCGCCAACCTCCCGGCGACTGCCGGCCCCTCATGG
>NZ_JBIVVI010001828.1:0-1145 GCF_044757675.1 Kitasatospora sp. NPDC091257 | reverse complement strand
CCCTCCTGACCTGGGGGCGGCGGCTCGGCTCCAGGGAAACGTACTCGCGGGTAGCGGTCAGGACAAGGGGTTCGGCCACCCTTATCGACATCGAGTCTAATAAGTGCCGCGCACCGGCGGCCACCACGGGAAACGCGGGAGGCCCCACCGGTCTCCCGGCAGGGCCTCCTCGAACTCGTTTGCGCGACCGCCGGCTTGACGTCAGACCGCCATCGCCAGCATCAGCGGCGCCGCCCGGACCGCCAGCAGCTCGGCGGCCGCCTTCAGCTTGTGGACACTGTCCGCCGGCATCGAGGTGGCCAGGCAGCCGACCGTACTGCCCGCCGTGATCGGCACCGCCGCGCACACCGTGCCCAGCGCGTACTCCTGGATGTCCAGCACCGGCACCGTGGCCGGCTGCCGCTCCAACCGGTGCATCAGCTGGTCGGCGTCGGTGACGGTGCGGGAGGTGAGCCGGGCGACCGGGTGCCGGGAGAGGTGGTCCCGCCGGGCGTCCGCGTCCAGCTGACCGAGCAGGCACTTGCCGATCGCGCTGGCGTGCGCGGTGGCCCGGAAGTCCACCCACTCCTGCACGGCCGGCGCGTAGTCGGCGGCCGAGACCGCCTCCACCGACAACTCGCCGTCGTGGTACCGGCTGAAGTACACGGCGGCGCCCAGCTCGTCCCGGAGTTCGGCGAGCTTGCGGTTGAGCCGGGCCTTCACCAGCTGCTCCCGGTTGTGCTGGCCGAGCAGGGCGAAGGTGCCGCCCAGCAGCCAACCGCCGTCCTGGCACTGGAGATAGCCCTCGACCTCCAGGATCTCGGCGAGCCTGCGCACGGTGGGCAGCCCGAGCGAGGTCTCCCGGGCGAGGGCCACCAGGGTGGCACCGTCGGGGTGGCGGTCGACCGCCTCCAGCAGTCTGAGGGCGTGCTGGAGGGAGGTGAACGAGCCCGTCGGGCCCTGGTCCAAAGCGGCGTGACGACCCGGGGCTGGTGTCGACATGTCGTCCCCTTCCGATGTCCCCCCACGGAGCGACCGCGGGCACCCACCAGCCTATCGACCCGGCGGCTCCGACGGCTGCCGTCCGTGCATATCCGTGGACAATCCGTGGCGCCCCGCCGCCCGACCTGGGACGACGCGGGCGGGCTCCTCCCCCACTGCCCAGG
>NZ_JBIVVI010001827.1:0-1147 GCF_044757675.1 Kitasatospora sp. NPDC091257 | reverse complement strand
CAGGTTGCCCGGCTTGTCGAGCAGTTCGCCGTACAGCTTCTCGGTGGCCCCATGCCGTACCTGAACGTCACCGAGGTCGAGTCCGCCGTGACCAGCCTGGCCACCGCCTTCCCCGACCTGACCCAACTCGTCACCCTGCCCGAGCCCTCGTTCGAGGGCCGCACCGCCCACGCCCTGCTGATCGGCGAACCCGCGGCGGCCCCCAAGCCGTGCGTCATGATGATCGGGGGTGTCCACGCCCGTGAATGGGGCAGCTGCGAGATCCTCGTCCACCTCGCCGCCGACCTGCTGGAAGCCCACCGGGACGGCACCGGCCTCGGCTACGGCGGCACCGCCTTCACCGCCGGTCAGGTCAGCGGCCTGCTCCAGCGGCTCGACCTGGTGCTCTACCCGCTGGTCAACCCCGACGGCCGGCACTACAGCCAGACCGTCAGGCCCATGTGGCGCAAGAACCGCAACCCGGCGAACGCCGGCGGCAACCCGGCCCCGGACTGCGTCGGCGTCGACCTCAACCGCAACTACGACTTCCTCTTCGACTTCGTCACCGCCTTCGCCCCGGGTGCCAACCCCCAGGTGTCGAACGACCCGTGCGACCAGCAGGTCTACGCCGGCCCGAGCCCGTTCTCCGAGCCGGAGACCCGCAACGTCCAGTGGCTGCTGGACCAGCTCCCGCTGACCCGGTGGTTCGTCGACGTGCACAGCTACTCGCAGGACATGCTCTACAACTGGGGCGACGACGAGAACCAGTCGGTCGACCCCGACATGAACTTCCGCAACTCCGACTACGACGGCAAGCGCGGCCTGCCCGGCGACCTCACGTACGCCGAGTACATCCCCAAGGACGACGAGGACACCGCCGTGCTGCTCGCCGAGGCGTTCTGCAAGGGCGTCAACGGCGTGCGCGGCCTGTCGTACAAGCCGATGAGCGGCTTCCACCTGTACCCGACCAGCGGGACCAGCGACGACTACGTCTACTCCCGCAACTTCGCCGACCCGGACCAGGGCAAGGTGCTCGGCTTCACCGTCGAGTGGGGCACCGAGTTCCACCCGCGGTGTAGAGCTGCTCGGGGCGGACTCACAGGTAGTCGAAGAAGCGGCCCCACCAGGTTGGTGGGTGCTCGGGGTTGTAGGCGGCGAGGTTGCTGGC
>NZ_JBIVVI010001826.1:0-1149 GCF_044757675.1 Kitasatospora sp. NPDC091257 | reverse complement strand
CCCAGGAGTACGCGGACCGCCTACGGGTGCGTACCCCCTCCATCGAGGCCGAGGTCCGGACCCTGTCCGGCGGCAACCAGCAGAAGGTCGTCCTCGCCCGCTGGCTCGCCCGCAACCCCGCCCTGCTGATCCTCGACGAACCCACCCGCGGCGTCGACATCGGCGCCAAGGCCGAGATCTACCAGATCATCGCCGACCTCGCCCGCAAGGGCACCGCGATCCTGGTCATCTCCTCCGAACTCCCCGAAGTCCTCGGCCTGGCCGACCGCATCCTCGTCATGCAGAACGGCCGCATCACCGGCCGGCTCGACCACACCGAGGCCACCGAAGAGGCCATCCTCGCCCTCGCCATGGCCGACGACCTCACCCCCGACCTTCCGCACGAGAGCGCCACGGCGCCTCGCACCGGAACCGACCCGGCCCCCGGAGGCACCCGATGACGACTGCCCTCTCCGTCGACCGAGAGCCCGACCAGAGCGGCGACGGGCCGACACCGGCAACCGACGCCCGCAGCTGGCTGGCCCGGGCGGGCGGCCAGAACCTGGGCCTGATCGGCGCCCTCGTCGCCGTCGTCGCCCTGTTCGGCTCGCTCAACCCCAACTTCGTCGGCTGGGACAACATCCAGGTCATCGCCGAGGCCGCCACCATCTCCGGACTGCTCGCGGTCGTCCAGACCGTCGTGATCATCTGCGGCGGCCTCGACATCTCCGTCGGCTCCCAGGCCGGCCTGGCCTCCGTCACCAGCGCCATGGTCTTCACCTCGACCGGCTCCAACTCCCTCCTCGGGATCGGCGCCGCCGTCGCCATCGGCGCCGGGGTCGGCATCTTCAACGGTGTCGTCATCATCTACGGCCGGGTCAACCCGACCATCGCCACCCTCGCCGGCCTCGCCGCCTACAAGGGCGTCGCCCAGCTCATCTCCAACGGCTCGGCGCAGGGCTACGTACTCAACGACAGCCTGTTCGTCTTCCTGAGCCGGGGCAAGATCGCCGGCCTGCCGGTCATGGTCTGGCTGCTGCTGCTCGTCGCGGCCGCCGTTCACGTCCTGCTCAAGTACACCGACATCGGCCGCAACATCTACGCGATCGGCGGCAACGACACCGCCGCCCGCCTGGCCGGCATCAACCTCAACAAGTACCTGATCGCCGC
>NZ_JBIVVI010001825.1:0-1151 GCF_044757675.1 Kitasatospora sp. NPDC091257 | reverse complement strand
GGCGCCCCCGGTCAGGCCTTGCTCAGCCAGGCGGTGGCGTTGAGGGCGAGGGCGGCGTCGGTGCCCGCCGGGTCGTCCCAGCCGTTGTACAGGGTGTTGCCGGACTGGCCGGTGCCGTCGTCGATCGGGGAGCTGTCGCCCCAGATCGCGACCCGGCCGGAGCCGAAGGTGCTGGTGACGAAGAACGCGCCGGTGTTGCCGCTGTAGCCGGTCCGGTAGACCAGGCCCTTGACGCTCGGGTTGTCGGCGGGCTTGAGGGTGAAGGTGGTGCCGTTGCGCAGGATCGAGCCGGTGACGGTGCCGAAGGGGCCGTGCAGCACCGGGTCGGTCGGGGCGTCGGCCGCGCGCGGGTTGTCGGTGGTGATGTTGAGCAGGTCGACCGAGAAGCCGAAGGGGTCGTTGTTGTTCACCCCGTTGTTGGTCAGCAGGTCGTTGATGATCTTCGGGGAGTCCCAGCCGTCGTTGTTGCGGTCGCTGTTGTTGTGGTCGGAGACCAGGAAGAGCCCGCCGCCGTTCTTCACGAAGTTCATGATCGCGGCCTTCTCGCCCGCGGAGAAGCGCGTGTTGGGCTCCGGGATCACGAAGGTGTCGAAGTTGGCGAGGTCGAGCGCGGCGCCGGTGCCGTAGCTGATGGTGGACCCGGCGGGGAGGGTCTTCAGGCTGTACTGGCCGGTCTTCTGGAGGGCGACGCCCCAGGCGGACAGGGCGCCGGTCCAGCTCTTCTCGGTGGTGGGGTCGGCGTTCTGGGCCAGCGGGTCGGGCTGGCTGGTGCTGATGATCCAGTCGGCGTTGCCCGCGGTCTCGGCCTTGCTGTTGTCGAACAGCACCCGGTGCGGGGTGGCGCCGACGGTGGCGGTCCTGGCGGCGGGCGCGGCGGGGGTGGTGAGTGCGGCGGGCGCGGCGGGGCCGGGCGCGGCGGTGGCGGCGGGGGTGGTGAGACCGGCCGTGAGCAGGGCCGTTCCGGCGAGGGCCGCGGCGGTTCGGATGCGGATCGTCATGTGCCGTTCCTCCGTGGGGAGTTGAGGGGGCAGCGCTCAGGTTTTCGCGCGTAGAACGGGAGTATCCGCGCGTAGAGCGCCGGGTGAAAGCCCTCCGAGGTTACGAAGCCTTGTACGGGTCGTGACGATCTCCGGGAGGGGGGTGGAAGCCGG
>NZ_JBIVVI010001824.1:0-1151 GCF_044757675.1 Kitasatospora sp. NPDC091257 | reverse complement strand
CAATGTCCCGGGTGCCCGCCCACCGGCATGTCTGGCGCGCGTGCGGTACGTCGGCGGACCTCCCCCGAGGACACGGCCGCCGTCCGTCGTTCCCCGGACAGGAGGCCGGGGCTGCGCGCGGAGCGGATGATGGGTCGGAGAACGGTCCTACTTGGGCGCCTTCTTGCCGGTGACGCCCAGGTACACCAGGGGAGCGAGGTTGGGCTTGAGGTCCTTGACCTTGACGCCCCAGGAGGTGAAGGCCTTCTGGTGCTCGGCCGCCGAGGCGAGCAGCGAGACCAGGGCCCCGGCCACGGCGTTCGGATCGAGCGACTTGTCGGCCTGACCCTTCGCCTGGAGTTCCTTGACGGCCTCCGCGAGTGGCTTGGCGACCGCGTTGAGGACCGTCATGCGGATCTTGAAGAACCGCTTGTCCCCTTCGGCGGCACCGAGCGTGACCACTCGGAGAATGGCGTCGTTCTTGCGCCAGAAGGCGAGGAATCCGTCGACCAGTTCTTCCGAAGTGGTCGGTCCGGACTTCCCTGCCCAGGACTTTCCGGCCACCAGCTCTTTGAGCTGGTCGGCGTCCTTGGCCATTTCCTCGGCGATTTCGAGGACAGCGCCCTCGACATCCGGGAAGTACTGGTAGAAGGTCGCGGGGGAGGTACCCGCCATACGGGCGACGTCGATGACCTTGACGTCCCGATAGGGCGACGTGCTGAGCATCTCGCGGAGGCAATCGAGCAGCTTCTGCCGCGTCTCCTGTCCGCGTCGCCCGGCGACGCGACCGTCGACGGTGCGAACTTGTCCTGTCATGCCGTCAGCTTACCGTGGCACGATCTTGGCGCGATTCGGTGATGCGACTATTACTCCGCACGGGGGTTGGTATAGCGGCATGAACCACTTCGGACGGATATTCACCGGGCTCCGAAGCCCCTGTTGAAGCCCCCCCGTGTGCTTTTGACCTCACAGCGTGACGGCGAGTCCGCTGAGGGGTGGTTGGGTGACAGAGCGTGACGACGGCGGAAGGGTGCGGTCCCGTCCGGAAGTGGACGGTCCGGGGCTCCGGGCGCAAGCCGCCCCCGGAGCGGGCGTCAGGATCCGGCCGTTCCGTCCTCGCTGGTCAGAGGGCTGTACGGGGCGTCGTCCGGGCCCGGACGACGGGTTCCGGG
>NZ_JBIVVI010001823.1:0-1152 GCF_044757675.1 Kitasatospora sp. NPDC091257 | reverse complement strand
GGTGTGGCCACCCTCTCCGGGGGCTCTCCCCGGGAGGCAACCCCGAGAGAGACGAGACCGAGCATGACCGAGCAGAGCACCGCCCCCCGGGTCGCCGTCGTCACCGGCGCCGCCCGCGGCCTGGGCGCCGCCACCGCCGTCCGGCTGGCCGCCGACGGCTACGCGGTCGCCGTCCTGGACCTCGACGAGGCGGCCGGCAAGGAGACCGTCGACCGGATCACCGCCGCCGGCGGCAGGGCGCTGGCCGTCGGCGCCGACGTCTCGGACGCCGAGCAGGTCCAGGCCGCCGTCGACCGGGTGGCCGCCGAGCTCGGCACCCCGGTCGTCCTGGTGAACAACGCGGGCGTACTCCGCGACAACCTGCTCTTCAAGATGTCCGAGTCCGACTGGGACACGGTCATCAACGTTCACCTCCGCGGCGCCTTCCTGATGACCCGCGCCGTGCAGAAGCACATGGTCGACGCCGGTTTCGGCCGCATCGTCAACCTGTCCTCCTCCTCGGCCCAGGGCAACCGCGGCCAGGCCAACTACTCGGCCGCCAAGGCGGGGCTCCAGGGCTTCACCAAGACTTTGGCCATTGAGCTGGGCAAGTTCGGCATCACGGCCAACGCGGTCGCCCCCGGCTTTATCGCCACGGACATGACAGCAGCCACCGCCGCCCGGGTCGGCATGGACTTCGAAGACTTCAAGCGGGCCGCGGCCTCGCAGATCCCGGTCCAGCGGGTCGGTGAGCCTGAGGACGTCGCCCACACCATCTCCTTCCTCGCGAGCGAGGGCGCCGGCTTCGTCTCCGGCCAGGTGATCTACGTCGCGGGCGGCCCCCTCGACTGAGCACGGAACCTACACAGGGTTACCACGGAGTGGGAAGCCGGCCGAACCGGCCTCCCACTCCTCCTGCTTTACCGGGGCTTTTGCAGAATCATTCGACGACCACACTGACTTTCGATCCTGGAATAGTGGAAATCACCCCCCGAGCCAGCCCCGATCGACCCAATTGTCGATTTCCCGGGAAAATGACAATTACCACCGGAATAGCCCTGTCCGGCTGGGTAAGGTCACCCCGTGCAATCCAGAAGTACCCCCGCTCCCATTCCGCGCCAGAGGCCGGAGCGCCGCACCGCCGAACCCGACCGCCGGGAACGCCCCACCACC
>NZ_JBIVVI010001822.1:0-1154 GCF_044757675.1 Kitasatospora sp. NPDC091257 | reverse complement strand
CCGTCCGGGGAGCACGTCCCCTCCGGACTGCGGACGGCGGCCGGGTACACCTGGCGGCTGGCGCTGCTCGGACTCTTCGCCTATCTGGTCGTCGACGTCCTCGCCCGGCTCCAGCTGGTGGTCGTCGCACTGTTCGTGGCCCTGGTCATCACCTCCGTGCTGCGTCCGTTGGTCGACCTGCTGGCCCGGGGCACACCGCGCTCGCTCGCCGTCGTGATGGCCTTCCTCTGCATCCTCGTGCTCGTCGGCGGGGTGCTGGCGCTGGTCGGCACGACCGTCGCCGACGAGTGGACCCGGCTGGGCAACGAGCTGCGCGGCGGGCTCTCCCGGATCGACCGCTGGCTCACCGGCGCCCCCTTCCACCTGCGCCCCGGCACCGTCACCGACCTGCGGGCCAAGATCGGCGCGTTCGTCTCGGCCCACCGCTCCGCCCTGGTCAGCACCGCGCTCAGCGGCGCCGGCCGGATCGTCGAGCTGGTCACGGGGCTGGCGCTCGCGGTCTTCTGCTCGGTGTTCTTCCTGCACTCCGGCGACCGGATGTGGTCCTGGGCGCAGCGGCAGGTGCCGGCCCGGAGCCGGTCGGCCTGGGACCGTGCCGGTCGTACCGCCTGGCGCACCTTCGCGGGCTACACCCGGGGCGTGCTGATCGTGGCGGCCTCCAACGCCGTGCTGGTGGGCGTCGCGCTGGCGATCCTGCGGGTGCCGCTGGTCATGCCGCTGATGCTGCTGGAGTTCGTGGCGACGCTCGTCCCGCTGATCGGCTCCCCGATCGCCCTGGCGATCGCCTCCGTGGTCGCGCTCGCCGCCCGCGGGCCGGTGATCGCCCTGCTGGTGCTCGCCCTGATCGTGGTCATCGGCCAGATCGAGGGCCACCTGCTGCATCCGCTGGTGCTCGGCTGGTCCGTCCGCATCCACCCGGTGGCCATCGCCGTGTCGGTGGCCGGCGGCACCGTGCTGGCGGGAATCCTGGGCGCGGTGGTGGCCGTGCCGGTGGTGTCGGTCGCCTGGGCGGTGCTCGGCGAGCTGCGCTCCCGTGGCGCACCCGGCGGCTCGGGGACGCGGCCCCTTGCGGCGGGTGATCGGTCCGGTCACCGACCGGACCGGGGCCGGCGCCAGGACCCGGGCGAGGGCGGCCGGCAGGGCGGGTGAGTGCC
>NZ_JBIVVI010001821.1:0-1155 GCF_044757675.1 Kitasatospora sp. NPDC091257 | reverse complement strand
CACGGTGACCTCGGCGCCCTGTTCGGCCAGCCAGCGGGCGACCGAGCCGCCGCCCCCGCCGACCTCCAGCGCCCCCGGGGCACGATCGCGGCGGTGCCCGCCGCCAGTCGCACCACGGACTCGGCGTCGCCGGGCTCGACGGGGCGGAGGTGGAGGCGCACGGCGCCGGCCAGGCAGCAGACCGCCTCCTCCGCCTCGGGGTGCATCTCCCAGTGGTCGGCGTGGACGTCGGCGTCGCTCTCCACGTGGAAGGTCGCGATCTGCCAGACCCCGGCGTCGCCGGCGGCCATCCGGCGCCCGGCCGCCCGGACGTCGCCGTCGGGGTGGATGTGCAGGGCCGAGGCGAACAGGTCCACGGCCGCGAGCGGAGTGGTCGTCATGAGCGGGTTCCTTCCAGTCGGTTCGCTGCGGGGGTGAGCGGGGCGGGGTGCCCTGGGGCCTGCGGCCGCCGCCGGGGCAGCACACCGATCGCCACCAGCGCGGCGAGGGCGAAGAGCCCGGCGGTGACGGCCAGGCCGGTGGCGTAGCCGGAGTTGAGCGCCGACGGGTCGGTGGCGCCGCCGGAGCGGTGGGCGGCGACGGTGGCCAGGGCGGCCAGGCCGACGCAGCCGCCGAGCTGGCGGGAGCTGTTGAGCAGGCCGGAGGCCGTCCCGGCCTCGTGGGCGGCCACGCCGGTGGTCCCGGCGGCGGCGACCGGGGCCAGGACCAGCCCGGTGCCGATGCTGGTGACCAGGGACGGGCCGAGGACGTCGGTGAGGAAGCCGCCGTCCGGGCTGATCAGCGCGAACCAGGCCAGGCCCGCGGTGGCCAGCACCGCCCCGGGCACCAGGGCGGCCCGGGGAGTGCGGCGCGCGACGACGCGCGTGGCGAGCACGGTGCCCGCGACCAGTCCGGCCGAGAAGGGCAGGAAGGCGAGGCCGGTGGCGGCGGCGCCCAGGCCCAGCACCTGCTGGAGGTAGAGCGAGACGAAGTAGAAGGCCGTGAACTGCCCGGCGGCGGCCAGGAACACCAGGACGTTGGCACCGGCCACCCAGCGGCTGCGCAGCAGGCCCGGGCGGAGCAGCGGTGCGGAGGTCCTGGCCTCGGTGACGGCGAAGGCGGTCAGCAGCGCGAGCGCGGCGGCGAGTGTCCCCAGGGTGGCCGGGGAGCCCCACC
>NZ_JBIVVI010001820.1:0-1156 GCF_044757675.1 Kitasatospora sp. NPDC091257 | reverse complement strand
GTACGGCCGCCCCTCCGAGGGGGAGTGGGCCGCCCCCGGCCGGGTCAACCTGATCGGCGAACACACCGACTACAACCTCGGGTTCGTCCTCCCCGTCGCCCTGCCGCGGACCGTCCGCGCCCAGGCCGCCCGGCGGGAGGACGGGCTGCTGCGGCTCTGGTCCGC
The DNA here is from genome assembly GCF_044757675.1 of Kitasatospora sp. NPDC091257. Classification (NCBI taxonomy): domain Bacteria; kingdom Bacillati; phylum Actinomycetota; class Actinomycetes; order Kitasatosporales; family Streptomycetaceae; genus Kitasatospora; species Kitasatospora sp. NPDC091257. Next base: position 991 of record NZ_JBIVVI010001820.1, on the reverse strand, counting down.
CCAGGGCGGTGACCTGGTGACGCTGAAGGTGGACGACCTCGCCCCCGGCTCGGTGCCCGGCTGGGCCGGCTACCCGGCCGGAGTGGTGTGGGCGCTGCGCGAGGCCGGGCACCGGGTCGGCGGGGCCGACCTCCGGCTGGACAGCGACGTGCCCGGCGGCGCCGGGCTCTCCTCCTCGGCCGCCCTGGAGTGCGTCGTCGCCGCCGTCTGCAACGACCTGTACGGGCTGGGCCTGGCGGGCCCGGAGCTGGCGGTGCTGGCGCAGCGGGCCGAGAACGCCTTCGTCGGCGTGCCCTGCGGAATCATGGACCAGATGGCCTCGATGTGCTGCCGCCCCGGGGCCGCCCTGTTCCTCGACAGCCGCGATCTGACGATGCGTCAGGTTCCCGTCGACCTCGCGGGCGCGGGCCTCGCCCTGCTCGTCCTGGACACCCGGGTCAAGCACGACCTCGGCGACGGCGCCTACGCCGCGCTGCGGGCCGGCTGCGAACGCGCCGCCGTCCTGCTCGGGCTGCCCGCGCTCCGCTCGCTCCAGCCGTCCGGCCTGGCCGACGCGCTCGCCCGGCTCCCCGAGGACCTGGTTCCCCTGGTGCGCCACGTGGTCACCGAGAACGCCCGGGTGGAGGCCGCCGTCGCCCGTCTGGACGCCGGCGACCTCGCCGCGCTCGGCCCGATCCTCACCGCCGGGCACGCCTCGCTGCGCGACGACTACCGGGTCTCCTGCCCGGAGACCGACCTCGCCGTCGACGCGGCCCTGGCCGCCGGCGCCCACGGCGCGCGGATGACCGGCGGCGGCTTCGGCGGCTCGGTCATCGCCCTGGTGGACGCGGACACCGCCGAGCGCGTCGCCGCCGAGGTCACCGCCGCTTTCCGCGAAGCCGGGTACGCCGAGCCGCGCACCCTCACCGCCGTCCCGGCGGAGGGGGCGCGCCGGCTCCGCTGAACCGCTCCGCCGGGCGGGGGCTTGAGGACAGGCCCTACGCCCGGTGGG
>NZ_JBIVVI010001819.1:0-1158 GCF_044757675.1 Kitasatospora sp. NPDC091257 | reverse complement strand
GGCCGGCCACCCGTTCGGGCTAGCCCCCCTGGAGTGAGCGCCGACGGCGGACCGCAGCCACCCGGAGGCGGTGCGCAGGCAGTGTCAGGGGTTGGTGCCGGGATCATGCAGGCCGCGTAAAGGCCCATCCTGACCTGGGACTTCACGAAAAGCACGAACATTGTGCGACCGCCGGGCAGTGGTTACTCTCCCCGATTGTCAGGGGCACCACATGCCAGGCTCCTCCCCTGCGGGAGCACGTTCCCGCTCCGGTGCCCGCTGCCGCGCGCCTTCCTCGGCCAGCCGCGTCCGCCCGCGCCCCGGTGCCCTCAACCCTCGTCCAGGGAGCTCCATTGGGTGAGATCCACCATGCCGACCACGGCTGGGTGACACCGGCGGTCTCGTACTTCGTCGCCTGCGTCGGCGCCTTCGTCGCCCTGCGCAGCGCCCGCTGGGCACTCGTCTCCCGGGGCCGCACCCGGGCCGTCTGGCTGCTGTTCGCCTCGACCTCGCTCGGGGCCGGGATCTGGTCCATGCACTTCATCGCGATGCTCGGCTTCTCCGTGACCGGCGTCGAGATCGGTTACCGGCCCGGCCTGACCGTGCTCAGCCTGCTGGTCGCCGTCGCCGTGGTCGGCGTCGGGCTCTTCACCGTCGGCTACTGGCGGCGCCGCGTCCTGGCGCTGCTGGTCGGCGGGCTGACCACCGGTCTGGGGGTCGCCGCCATGCACTACCTGGGCATGGCCGCGATGGTCCTGCCCGGCACGCTCGGCTACGACCGGCCCACCGTGGCCGCCTCGGTGGCCATCGCCGTGGTCGCGGCCACGGCCGCGCTCTGGGCCGCGCTCAACATCCGGGGCACGCTCGCCGTGCTGGCGGCGGCGCCGGTGATGGGCGTGGCGGTCTGCGCGATGCACTACACCGGCATGGCGGCACTCTCCGTCCAGCTGGACTTCTCGCGCTCCACCGAGGCCGGCGTGATGGCGCTCCAGTTCATCTTCCCGCTCGGGGTCGGGCTGGGCTGCTACGTGTTCTTCGGCTCGCTGGCCTTCGCGGTCTCGCCGAGCCGGTCCGACTCCCAGCCCCTGCTGGCCGGTCCGGCCGCCCCGCTGCCTCCGCGGCCCCAGCGCGCCTCCGGGACCGCGCGGGCCGCGGGGGCCGCGCGCACCCCGGGCGACC
>NZ_JBIVVI010001818.1:0-1160 GCF_044757675.1 Kitasatospora sp. NPDC091257 | reverse complement strand
CAGGACTGCAGCTGGCTCATCATCGAGTCCCAGATCCCGGTGACGAGCAGCAGACCCCGACCCGGGAAAAGCCGAACGCCGTTCCCCGCCCGACCAGGGCGGGGAACGGCGTTCGGTGTCTATCGCGAGTGGCGGCTGCCGGATCAGAACCAGTGCAGGCAGTGCGGCGCGCGCTCGGCGCGGAACAGGGCGTCGGCGAGGACGGCCGCGCCGGGTCGATGGGCCCGGATGTGCCCGGCTCGGACGAGAGCGCTCGGGGCGGTGCCGCCGAGGTAGACCGCGCCCAGGTCGCGGACGTCCAGGGACAGATCGGGCTCCCGGTCCGTCGGGACGCACTCGGCCTTCCCGTCCCGGACGGTCAGCAGGTACCGGTGGTGCTCGCCGAGGAACGGGTCGTCGACGTCCAGGACCAGTTCTCCGTCGGTGAACCAGCCGCGCGCGGTCAGCGCGCGCGGGACGTCCAGCAGCCGCACCCAGAGCCAGTCGGTCTCGCCGCCCGGCTGGACGGCGCGGAAGTCCGCGAGCTGCCAGCGCAGCGGGTGCTCCGGCGGGCAGTGCCGGAACACGACCTGGGAGACCAGGTCGTGGCCGAGCACGAACCGGGCCAGGTCGGTGTGGGCGGCGTCGTCGACGGCGATGATCTCGTCCACCGTCAGGGTGTCGTCGCCGAGCGAGTAGCTGGCGTACCCGTCCGGGGTTCCGTCGGCGTCCCGGTGGACGGCGACGTAGCGCGGTGTCGGGGCGATCGGGACCTGCCCCGCGCCCAGCTCCCACCAGCGGCGCGGCCGGGACAGCGCACCGGGCTGACGGCGGCGGTAACGGTCGTAGACCTCCTCCACGATCTGCCCGCAGTCGGCCCGCCGCAGCAGTTCGACCGAGCCGGCCGCCGGGGCCTCGGCCGCCCGCTGCGCCCGGGGTGCGGCGAAGGCGGCCTGCCGGCGCGGCACCGTCAGCCGCTGGGTGTACGTCGCCGGACCGTAGCCGAACCTGCCGTAGATCCCGGCCTCGGAGGCCAGCAGGACGGAGAGGAACTCCCCTCGCGCCCGCACGTCGTCGAGCTGACGCCGCATCAGCGCGGTGAGCACGCCCTGGCGCCGGTGGGTGGGCAGGACTCCGACGGACGTCACCCCGGTGGTCGGGACGACCACCTCCCCGGGCAG
>NZ_JBIVVI010001817.1:0-1163 GCF_044757675.1 Kitasatospora sp. NPDC091257 | reverse complement strand
CTGCGCGAACTGCCCACCGGGCACTGGCCGATGTTCTCCCGTCCGGCCGACACGGCGGCCCTGCTGGCGGAGCTGGCCGCGCTCTGTGCCGATACCCGCCGAGGCGGCGGCGATCCACGGGATCGGGGACGAGGTGGCGCGGAGCAAGGGCAGGCCGGCGAAGGAGGCGGTGGAGGAGATAGCCGCCGCGCTGTGCGAGCGGATCGCCGCCGGGCGGCCGGTGGTGGCGTTCAACGCGCCGTTCGACCTGTCGCTGCTCGACGCCGAGCTGCGCCGGCACGGGCTGGCGACGCTCGCCGAGCGCCTGGGCAGGCCGGTCGGGCCGGTGCTGGACGCGCTGGTGATCGACCGGGCCGTGGACAAGTACCGCAAGGGCTCGCGCACCCTGCAGCGGGTCTGCGAGCTGTACGGGGTGGAGCTGACGGACGCCCACGAGGCGGGCAGCGACGCACTCGCCGCCGTGCGGGTCGCCGTCGCGCTGGCCGGGCGCTATCCGGCCGAGGTGGGGGCGCTGGAGCCCGCCGAGCTGCACCGCCGGCAGATCGACTGGTACCGGCAGTGGGCCGAGGGCCTCCAGGCCTGGCTGCGCCGCGGCAAGGACCCGCAGGCGGTGGTCGACCCGCGTTGGCCCGCCCGGTGACGGCCGTGCGGCCCGCGCGCCCCGCGGACCTGCCCGGCTTCCTCGCCCTCGCCGCCGAGGTCGAGCACTGGTTCGGCCCGATGGTCGCCGAGCCGGGGTTCCACCGTGCGGTGCGCGGCAGCATCGACGGGGGCCTGGCGACCGTCGCCGAGGACGGCGAGGGGCTGCTCGGCGGCCTGCTGTTCGGCGCCGCGGGCCCGGGGCCGTACCACCTGCACTGGCTGGTGGTGGCCGGGCGCGCCCGGGGCACCGGTGTCGGCCGGGAGCTGGTCGAGGACGTGCTGCGCCGTCATGTCCGGGGCCCGGCCACCGTCGAGGTGGTGACCTTCGGCCCGGACCACCCGGGCGCGGTGGCGAGCGGCGCCCGGGTCTTCTACGAGCGGCTGGGTTTCACCCCGGCCGAGGCCGCCGCCCCGGGCCCGGAGGGCGGCTCCCGGCAGGTCTACCGGCTGCGCGTGCCCTGACGCGGCCCGGACGGCCGCGGTACGGGAGCCGTCCGCGGTACGGGGGCCGGGGAGGTGGG
>NZ_JBIVVI010001816.1:0-1163 GCF_044757675.1 Kitasatospora sp. NPDC091257 | reverse complement strand
GGTGCACACCGCCCTCGACCGGCTCGGCACGGTGACCACCGCCGGCACCGCCCGGCCGGGCACCGGCGCACGGCTCACCGACCGGGTGGTCACCGCGCTCCAGGCCCGGTACGGCGGCGGCGCGGTGCGCGGTGCCATCGCCGACCGGGGCACCACCTCGGCCGCGCTGTTCCAGCTCCCGGTCACCGGCGAGTTCGCCGACGCCAAGCTGCGCCCGCCGTTCGCCCCCGCGCTGGCCGCGCTGGCGGCCGGGCAGCAGACCCGGCAACCGGTCGAACTGCCCACCGGCGCGGGCGCCGAGGTCCGGCTGGTCGTGCCGCCCGGCTTCCACGCGCTGACCTCCCCGGGCGGCCCGCCCGGCGTCTCCGCCCGTGCGGTGCCCCCGCTGTCGGCACTGCCCGACGGCACGCACCGGACGGGCGACACGGACCGGACGGGCGGTACGGACCCGGCCACCGTGGCGGCCGCCGACGAACTGGCCCGGCACCTGGCGGAGGTCGCCGAGGAACTGTTCAGCGCCACCGGCCCGGAGCCGCGGCGCGACTTCGCGGTGATCTCCGCCACTCTGGCCGACCTGATCCGCGACGCGGGCGTCGTCTACGCCGGCGTCTGCGCCCTGGAGCTGGACGACCGCACCTCGGACGCCGCCCTCGTCGTCTCGCTCGCCCGGCACCCGCTGCCGATCACCGCGCTCGCCACCGAACTGGCCACCGTCCGGCGGCACGCCGAGGTGTGGACCGTCCTGCTGCCGGCCGGTCCGGCCGCCGTCCTGGTCGAGGGCCGGACCGCCCCGGTGCCCGGCCCGCTGGCCGCCGACGGGCAGCGGCGCTGGGTGGTCACCTCGGCCGTCCAGGCCTTCGTGCCGCTGCCGGACGGCGGGACGGTGCTGTGCGCCCAGCTGTCCACGGCGCGGCCGGAGGACTGGGAGCTGTACACGGAGGCGTTCGCGGAGCTGCTGAAGAGCGTCCAGTTCGGCTGGGACGGCGTGCCGGCCGCGATGAGCGGCGTTCCGGTCCAGGCTCCCGCTCCGGTCCGGACGCCCGCCCCTGCTCCGGCTCAGGTTCCGGCTCAAGCCCCCGCTGCCGCTGCCGTCGCTGCCGCCGCCGTGGCCGCCGAGAAGGAGGCGGAGGAGAAGCCGGTGCACCTGCGCGGCACACCGGTAC
>NZ_JBIVVI010001815.1:0-1164 GCF_044757675.1 Kitasatospora sp. NPDC091257 | reverse complement strand
CTGGTGGGAGATCACCACCCCCTTGGGGCGACCGGTGGAACCGGAGGTGTAGATGACGTACGCCGGGCTCTCCGGGCGGTGGCCCGGGCGCTCCGGGTTCGAAACAGGCTGCACACCAAGGGCGTTGGCGGTATCCGGTGCGTCCAGGTCGATCCGCCGGACGCCCGCTTCGGCCGCCGGGGCCCCGTCCATCGTCACGCTGTCGGTGACCAGAGCGGTCGGGCGACCGTCTTCCAGGGTGGAGGCCAGACGGTCGTCCGGGTAGTCCGGGTCCAGCGGCAGATACGCCGCCCCGGCCTTCTCGATCGCCAGCAACGACACCACCAGCTCGACCGAGCGCGGCAGGCAGACGGCCACCAGGTGCTCGGGGCCGACACCGCCCTCAAGCAGCAGGTGCGCCAAGCGGTTCGCCCGCTCGTTCAGCTCCTCATACGACACGACCTCGCGGGCCGCACCACTGCCGAACACCACGGCCGTGGCGTCCGGCGTGCGCGCCGCCTGCGCCTCGAACAGCCCCGGCAGCGTCGCGGCCGGCAGCTCCCGCACGGTGTCGTTCCAGCCGCGCAGCACCAACTCCCGCTGTCCGGCGTCGAGAACGGCGATCCGGTCGAGCGTGGCGGCGGAGTCCTGCTCCAGCCCGCCGACCAGGTTCTCCACCGCCGTGCACAGCAGACCGCAGACCACGTCGGAGTCCATCGGGGCGCACGCCTGCACCGTGAACCGGAACCCGACACCGGTGTCGTCCACCGACACCGTCAACGGGTAGTTCGTCCGCTCCGAGGCGTACACGATGTCGATGCCCGTGGTCCCGCTTCCGGGCACGCCCTGCCGGTCGGAGTGAGAACTGGGCAGACTGTGGCGGTAGTTGAGGAGCGACGTGAACAGCGGGCTCTGGGCGGGGACGCCGGTCACCTGCTGGGCGAGGGTCAGCGGGGCGTGCTCGTGCCTCAGCAGCTCACCCAGCTGCTGCTGCGCCACCTTCAGACCCGCCACCAGCGGCTGGGTGGCGTCGACCCGGATCGGCAGGGTGTTGATGTACAGACCCGGCGTCCGGCTCGCCGTGTCCCCGGCGTCCATCCGACCGAGCAGCACGGTGCCGAACACCGGATGCGTCTGGCCGGTCGTCGCGGCCGCGACACGGGCCCAGGCCAGGTGGAAGAACGC
>NZ_JBIVVI010001814.1:0-1166 GCF_044757675.1 Kitasatospora sp. NPDC091257 | reverse complement strand
GATCCTCGACACCCGGATCGCGGAAGCGGCCGCGGGCGAGTCGGTGAACTTCGCCGCCGTCGACCTCGCGAGCGGCCGGGCCGTCGGCGTCACCGTGTGGTCCTCCAGGTAGTCCAGCTGGGCCCGCACCGACAGCTCGGCGGCCGGCCACAGCGCCCGGTCCACGTCGGAGTAGACCCGGGCCACCACCTCGGGCGCGGTCCGGCAGCCCGCCTCGACCGCGGTCTCCACCTGGGCGAGCCGGGCGGCCCGGTGGGCCAGGTAGAAGTCGACGGCGCCCAGCGCGTCCCCGAGCACCGGGCCGTGGCCGGGCAGCACCGTGCGCACGCCGTGCTGGGAGGCCATGGTGTGCAGCCGGCGCAGCGAGTCCAGGTAGTCGCCCAGCCGGCCGTCGGGGTGCGCGACCATCGTGGTGCCGCGGCCGAGCACGGTGTCGCCGGTGAGCACCGCACCGTCGTCCGGCAGGTGGAAGGTCAGCGAGTCCGAGGTGTGCCCCGGGGTGGCCACCACCCGCAGGTCGAGGCCGCCGACGTCCAGGCGCTGGCCGCCCACCAGGCCCTCCGAGCCCAGCCGGTGCGCCGGGTCCAGGGCCCGCACCTCGGAGCCGGTCAGCTCGGCGAAGCGGGCCGCGCCCTCGGAGTGGTCGGCGTGGCCGTGGGTGAGCAGGGTCAGCGCGATCCGCTTGCCCCGCTCCCGCGCGAGGTCGACCACCCGGCGCAGGTGGCCCTCGTGCAGCGGGCCCGGGTCGATCACCACCGCGAGGTCCGAGCCGGGCTCGGAGAGCAGCCAGGTGTTGGTGCCGTCCAGCGTCATCGGCGACGGGTTCGGTGCCAGCACGCACAGCGCCCGAGGGGTGGCCTCGCCGCCGACGGCGGCGGCGGGGTCGCCCGGCAGGAGTCCGCTCACCGGCCGCCTCCGCCGTCTCGGTGCAGGGCCCGCAGCGGCAGTGCCCGGACGAGGGCGCGCTGCGCCACCTCGACGAACGGGACCTGGCTCACGCAGGCGGGGTCACGGGGAGTCAGACGGCGGGCGGGCATCTCGGGCGCCGTCCGGCGAGCCACGTCGTTGTGGGTCATCGGGCGTCGGTCCTCTCTCTGCGTCGGTACGGGAAGGTCGCGTCCTGCGGGGTGTACGACCCGCAGCCGGTACGGGGGCCCGGGAGGCCC
>NZ_JBIVVI010001813.1:0-1166 GCF_044757675.1 Kitasatospora sp. NPDC091257 | reverse complement strand
GGGGGGGTGCGTAAGGGTGTTTCTTCCCCCCCGTTGGGGGGCCGGGGGGGGGGGGCCGGGCCCCCCACCGGCGGGGGGGGCGCCCGTGTTGGGGGGGGGGGTGGGCCCCCCCCCGGGGCCACCCACCCCGGCCCGGACGGCACACCGGTCAGGTGATCCTGGGGCTGCGACATTCGATGTACGGGACTTGCTGACCTTGGAGGAAGTGACAACTCCGATGGTGTCCATTGGTCACCCAGCACGCTGGCTCGGACATCAGCCCTACCGGCCGGCTTGACGGACCGTCGCCGTCTGGCAGCGCGTGAATCACAGCCCGATCCAGCGCGCCATCCCGTTGACGATCAGTCCCCCGACCGCGGTCATAGCACCGGAGAGGACCGCAAGGCCAGCTGTCCGGACCGTCGCACGGCGATCGGAGCGTTGCGGCTGTCCCTGACGAGCAGGGACGGTACGAGAGCGGCGCTTGGGCCGAGTCCTGCTGATGGCTACCCCTCCTGAACAACGACGCCAGGCACACCTCTGACGGAGGTGCGCCGCAGAGCCTCAGCGGCCCCGCAGTTCCAGTCTGGGGCTGCCTCAACGTGGTAGGGAAAGGACGTTTGTGCTGGTCAGAGCTAGTCCAGTGGTGGTTTCTGTGAGTCTTCACGAGTTATCGCGTAGTCATCGCAGGTCTCTGGTGGTCTTCGTTAGGCTCAGATGGTCACGAGCTAGGGAGGGACACGTGGCGAAGGTCTTGCGGATGCCGTCCGAACGCGACCTGCCGCGGGGAGCGCGACGCGACTTCGTGGAAGAGCTGTGGGCCTACTACCGCCGGGCAAGCCGCCCGACGCTCCAGGAGATCGCCGACGCGATCGCAGCCGACTACGACACCTTCACCGCGAGCAAGGAGACCATCCGCCGGACCATGCTCGGCAAGACTGTGCCCATCGACGGGGACGTCGCCGACGCCATATTCGAGGTGTTCTGTAGACGCTCCAAGACCGCTCCAGACGAGGATCGGTGGCCGGAGTCGGTCGGCGAGCCAGAGTCGCGCCGGGACTGGTGGCGCAATCTGTGGTCACGGGCCCTGGAAGAGGAGCCACCTACACCAGTTGAGCCGGGAAGCACCGGCGGCTGGAGTCGGTCGGCGAGCCAGAGTCGCGCCGGGACTGGTGGCGCAATCTGTG
>NZ_JBIVVI010001812.1:0-1167 GCF_044757675.1 Kitasatospora sp. NPDC091257 | reverse complement strand
GGCCGGCCCCGACGGGGGCGCCGCCGCCCCGGCCCGTGCGCTCGCCACCACCCGCCCCGCCCTGCCCTTCCGGGCAGCAGCCGTCGGCCGCGACCGCGACGCGCTCCTCGGCCGACTGGACGCCCTCGCGGCGGGCGAACCCGCGCCCGACGCCGTGCGGGACCGGGCGCGCGGCGGCCGTACGGCCTTCGTCTTCCCCGGCCAGGGCTCGCAGTGGGCCGGCATGGCCGCGGCGGCGCTCGACGCCTCCGCGCCGTTCGCCGCCGCGATCGCCGCCTGCGAACGGGCGCTCGCCCCGCACACCGACTGGTCCCTGACCGAGGTGCTGCGCGGCGCGCCCGGCGCGCCGACGCTCGACCGCGTGGACGTCGTCCAGCCGGTGCTCTTCGCCGTGATGGTCGCGCTGGCCGCGCACTGGCGCGACACCGGGGTCACCCCGGACGCGGTCGTCGGACACAGCCAGGGCGAGATCGCCGCCGCCCACGTCGCCGGAGCGCTGTCGCTCGACGACGCGGCCCTCGTGGTGGCGCGGCGCAGCCGGGCGCTGCTGAGGCTGGCGGGACGCGGCGGCATGGTGTCGGTCGCCGCCTCCGCCGAGCGGACCACGGGCCTGATGCCCGCCGGCGGACGCCTCTGCGTGGCCGCGGTGAACGGCCCCGACGCCGTGGTCGTCGCCGGGGAGCCCGAGGAGCTGGCCGCCCTGCTCGCGGCCTGCGATCGGGAAGGTGTACGGGCCAAGGCGATCCCGGTGGACTACGCGGCCCACTCGGCCCAGGTCGCCGAGATCGAGGACGAACTGCGCGAAGCCCTCACCGGGATACGCCCCCGCGCCTCGGCCGTCCCGCTCTACTCGACGGTGACCGGCGAACCCGTCGCCGGAGAATCGCTCGACGCCGCCTACTGGTACCGCAACCTGCGCGAGCCGGTCGACTTCGTCGGAGCGACCCGCGCCCTGCTCGACGCGGGCCACACCCTGCTCGTCGAGGTCAGCCCGCATCCGGTGCTGCTCGCCGGGATCGAGGCGGTGGCCGCGGAGGCCGGGCGGGAGGTGTCGGCGGTCGGCACGCTGCGGCGCGGCGACGGCGGCCGGGACCGGCTGCTGGCCTCACTGACCGAGGCGTGGGCGGCCGGCGGCGGCCCGGTGGACTGGTCGCCCTGGACGGGGGC
>NZ_JBIVVI010001811.1:0-1169 GCF_044757675.1 Kitasatospora sp. NPDC091257 | reverse complement strand
CCCGGGGGCGGCTCCCGCCGTCCCCAAGGACATGTCGGTCTGACGGACCCGGCTCGAAGGGGGAAGCGCGTGTCCCGGAAACTGCCCGAGGAACTGGTCCCGGTGCTGGCCCGGACCGGCCAGCAGTGGCCGCAGGCCGACGAGGAGGGCCTGCGCAGGGCCGCCGGGGTCTGGCGCGAGTTCGGCAAGGAGGCCGACCGGCTCACCCGCCGCTGCGGCGAGTCCGTCCGGCGGGTCACCGCCGACAACTCCGGCCACGCGGTCGAGGCCTTCGGCACGTACTGGCAGAGCTTCAGCGCCGGCGGCAAGGGCCACCTGGACGACGCGCACAGCGCGGTCGGGCTGGTCGCCGGGGCCTTCGACACCGCCGCGCGCGCCGTGGACACCTGCAAGGCCGAGATCGTCGTGACCCTGCAGCAGCTCGCCGCCGACCTCCGGCACGCCGAGGAGCAGGCGGCCAAGGCCAAGCAGACGGCCGCCGAGGTCGCCGCGGCGGCCGACAGCGCCCCGGCGCGGAGCGGGGTGGTCGGCGGACTGGAGAAGGCCGTCGGCGGCTTCGCGTCCAAGCTGAGGAACACCGCCACCGAGCAGGTCGCGGCGGGCGTGGCGGCCGTCGCCGTCGAGGCCGCCGGGCTGAAGATCGGCGGACTGCTCGCCGAACTCGGCCGCGCCATGAAGGACGCCCTGTCCGGCGTGCTCAAGGAACCGGCCGCCGTCGCCCTGCTGAAGCTCGGCACCGCACAGGGGACGGGGATCACCGCCGCCTCGTACCGCGGCGGCGCGTTCGACCCGCTCGCCGCCGGGCTGCCCGCCGCCCTCGGCGAACCGGGCGTGCTCGGCGCGGACGGCTCCGGGCTGGTCCTGCTCGCCGGGAAGGACGGCAAGCCGCTGGTCGGCGTGCCCGGGCTGACGGTCAAGGTGGACGAGCACGGCACGCCCGTCCTCGGCCAGGACGGGCAGCCGGTCATCCTCCGCGCCGACGGCACACCGGTGGCCGACGCCACCGGGCTGCTGGTCGTCCCCGGGCCGGACGGCAAGCCGGTGGTCGGGGTGGCGGACCTCGCCGTCCGGCTCGACGAGCACGGGCAGCCGGTGCTCACCGACGAGAACGGCAAGGCGGTCCGCGGGGTGCCGCTCGCCGGGCTGACGCCGGGGGCGGACGGGCCGGG
>NZ_JBIVVI010001810.1:0-1170 GCF_044757675.1 Kitasatospora sp. NPDC091257 | reverse complement strand
GGTGAGAACCGTCCGCAGGGTCGCCGTTCTCACCAACCCGGCGGGGTGGCGACCGACGACGCCATCCGCTCGCTGGCGATCAGCCAGCGGCTGCTCGGGACGCGGGAGATCATCCTCATCCACCGTCGATCGTCGGCCGTCGGCCGTCGTCGGCGCCGGCAACCCGACCGGCTCGACCCTTCGTGAGCCCCCTCCTGTGCTCGACGCCCAGGTGATTCGGCGCCGGCGTGCAACCCTTGCGGCGGCGCGGCGGTGAGTAGGGCAGAGCGACGGTCCGGTCGGGTCGTCGCGTGGACGAAGAGGAATCGGATGACCGCGAGCGCATTGCACATCCCGGTGGAGGACCGGCCCGGGCCCGGCACGGCACCGGCTTCCGCGGGCGGCCCCGGCCTGCGGGAGCTCGACTTCGAGGGGTTCGCCGCCACCCGCTGGCGGCGCCTGGTACGCACCGCCTACCTGCTCACGGGCGACTACCACGAGGCCGAGGACGTGGTGCAGGCGACGTTCGCGAAGGTCTTCAGGAACTGGTCCCGGATCAGCCGCCTGGAGGAGCCGGACGCCTACGTCCACCGGGCCCTGGTGAACAACAACCTGAGCCGTCACCGGCGGCGCCGGGTCAGGCAGCTGCTCGTGCCCGTCCTCCCCGATCGGGCGCACACCGCGGGCGGCGGCCACCGCGACGTCGAGGAGCGCTCGGTGCTGCTCCAGGCGCTGGCCGAGCTGCCGCAGCGCCAGCGGGCCGTGGTCGTCCTGCGCTACTGGGAGGACATGAGCGAGTACCAGGTCGCCGAAGTGCTCGGCTGCTCGCTCGGCAACGTGAAGAGCCAGGCCAGCCGAGGTCTGGCGAAACTGCGCAGCCACCCGGTGCTGGCCCCGTACGCGGCGGGCACCGGTTCGACGATCGACGGCACGGACGGAGGCAACAGGTGATGGACACCGAGGACATGGTGCGCGGCGCCCTGCGGGACGAGGCGGCCCGGGTCGCGGTGGCGGACTGGTCCGCCGGGCCCGTGCAGGTCCACGTGCGCCGGCAGCGGCGGGGGCGCCGGATGGCGGTGGGCGCGTCGGCCGTGGCGGCCGCGCTCGCGCTGGTGGCCGGTACGGGTGCGGTCCTGTCCGCGCAGGGCGGGGGCCGGGCCGTCGGGCCCGCCTCGCAGGCCCCGCCGGCAC
>NZ_JBIVVI010001809.1:0-1172 GCF_044757675.1 Kitasatospora sp. NPDC091257 | reverse complement strand
GCCGTCAGGTGTCCGGTGGGGGTGAAGGGTGTTCGAATCGCGACGGAACGTGACGGCCGTCCCGGCGCGGCCGGGACGCACGGCCCCGCCGGACGGCCGTCCGGGCGCGCTACCCGACGTCCACCCAGCCGCTGCGGTACGCCGCCCAGTGCTCGGGCAGCGAGGCGAAGTCCACGTACAGCGCGACGCCGAAGTTGGCCCGCTGCCGGTCCTCCCGGCCCAGGCCCAGCCGCACGCCCCGGACGGCGGCCCGGACGGTCTCGGCGTCGCCCCAGTGGCCCCACTTGTCGTCCCAGTAGAAGGGCAGGCCCATCAGCAGGTCCACGTCGGCCGGGGTGGCCCGCAGGGCGAGCTCGGTCTGCCGGGCGACGTAGCCGCCGTACAGCGGCTCGGTGGGCATCGAGGTGTCGTAGGTCATCACCGCGATCTGGTCGACCCGGCGGGCGGTCTCGGTGAAGTACGCCCCGTCCCACCACTTGCCGTGGTCGGTGAGCAGGATGCCGGCCGTGTGCAGGCCCGGGACCGGGTCGATCTGCGGGGCCGCCACCGACAGCTTGGCGCCGCGCGCCGCGGTGACCGGCCGGACCCGGTCGAGCAGGGCCAGCCAGCCCGGCGAACCGGGGCGGATCGGCTCCATGTCGAAGTGCACGCCGTCGAAGCCGAGGTCCAGCACCTGGCCGGCGGAGGCGGTGACCCGGTCCCGGGTGGGGCCGTCCTCCAGGTCCAGGGCGTCCTTCTCCGGCTTGACCTCGTCGCCCAGCCAGCCCTGCAGCCGCACGCCGGGCAGCGCCCGGTGCACGGTGTCGGTGAACCAGCGGCCCCGGGGGTGGACGGCGGGCGGCAGCGAGCCGTCGTGCTCCAGCGGGCCGGTGTGCACGTAGAGGTCCCTGATGCCGGTGCCGGCCAGCTGCCGGACCAGTGCGGCCACGTCGGCCTCGGTCTTGCGGCCGTCCACCCAGGCGTGGCCGAGCCAGAGCGCGTCCCGGCCCCGGGTGCGGGCGTCGGCGGCGGGTTCGCCGGTGTAGTGCAGCCGGAACATCACGAACGCCGAGCCCAGCGCGGCCGGGGGCAGGGCCGCCACCAGCGCCAGGACCAGCAGTGCCCGGCGCCACCGGGACCATGCCCGCCAGCGGTTGCGCAGCGCGCGGAACGGGGCCCCCAGGGCCCGACCG
>NZ_JBIVVI010001808.1:0-1174 GCF_044757675.1 Kitasatospora sp. NPDC091257 | reverse complement strand
CCCCACCAGGTGTCACCGGCTCCTTGCAGCCGGTGACACCGAAACCTACAAGGTCGGGCCCGGTGGCCTCCGCCCGGCCCCCGGTCCGGCGGCCGGCCGCGGGAATCCCGGTGAACCGGCCGCCGCCCGCATCCCGTTGCCATGGACGCAGGGGTCGAGAGGCCCCGCTCCCACCGCACGACGGCGGGCGGGCCCCGGGTCCGTACAGCCGTCCACGACACCGTGCCGCGGCCGGTCGGGAACCGCGCCGCAGCAGAAACGAGGGGAAACGATGAGGAACACCGGAACGGTCAAGCGAACCCTGTCCCTGGTCGGCGCCGCCCTGGCGCTGGCCTCGGTCACCGGACTGACGACCGCCACCAGCGCCTCCGCCGACGTCAACAGCGAGTGGAACTGCTCGCGCAACCCGAGCGGCTGGGACCACATGAACTGGGGCAACTGCCTGCTGCCCGGCGACTCGCTCGTCTCCGGCAACGGCGACTACCGGCTGCTCTACCAGAACGACGGCAACCTCGTGGAGTACGACACCAACACCGGCTACGCGCTGTGGGCCAGCGGCACCAACAGCGGCGGCCCGGGCAAGGTGATCATGCAGTACGACGGCAACTTCGTCGTCTACGACACCTTCAAGAAGGCCAAGTGGTGGTCCGGCACCGCCCTCGGCTGCAACCCCAGCGCCAACTGGGTGCGCATGCAGAACGACGGCAACCTCGTCGTCTACCGCCCGCACGACAACAACAGCCCCTGGGCGCCGGTCTGGTCCTCGTACAACGGCCGCGTCGGCACCTGCTGACACCCGCAAGCCCCGGACGCTTCGTACGCCCCGCACGCCCCGCACGCCCCGCACGCCCCGCATGCCCTGCCGGCGGCGGCCGGACCCGCGGCCGCCGGACGGTCAGTTCGCGTTCGGGGCGCTCGGGGCGTCCGGGGCGCCCAGGGCGAGGGTGAAACTGAACCGGTCCCCGCGGTAGAGGGTGCGCACCTGCTCCAGCGGGCGCCCCGCCGCGTCCAGGCTGCGACGGTGCAGCAGCAGCATCGGCAGCGCCGGCGGGGTGCCGATCAGCAGGGCCTCGCGCGGGCTGGCCAGCACCGTCTCGATCCGCTCGTCGGCGGCACCGAGCCGCACCCCCTGCTCGCGCAGATAGCCGTAGAAGGACCCCTCGGGGTCGAAGTC
>NZ_JBIVVI010001807.1:0-1174 GCF_044757675.1 Kitasatospora sp. NPDC091257 | reverse complement strand
GGCCAGCCCCACCCCCCGGAGGGAACACCGACGGCCCCTTGCGGGAGGCAAGGGGCCGCCGACGCGACTGCCGTGCGCGGGAAGTCGGCATGGCCGACTTCCCGGAGCGCGGAGTGACCGTCCGATAAAGACGATTACCTGACGACCGCGGCGAATTCCTCGAAGCTGATCTGGCCGTCGCTGTTGTCGTCCGCGAACTTGAAGAGCGCCTCGGCGTTGGCGTCGCTCACCTTGGGGTTCTCCTGGAGGTGGGCCTTGAGCTCCGCGGCGCTGATGTAGCCGTCGCCGTCGGTGTCGATCTCGTCGAACTGGGACTTCTTGTTGTCTGCGCTGCTCATGGGATTCCTTTGATAGGAGATTCTTCCGCGGCTCCGAAGCATAGAGCACAAATCCACGAGTTCCGTCGAGGTCAATTGCGGATATTTAATGACCATAATTTGATAACTGCTTCCGTGTTCGGCTCACTCCACACCCGCGAGGCTCGGCCACGCGGCGAAGGCGGGCACCAGGGCTGCCGGAGACCCGGGATCAGGAGCCCCAACGCCCCACAACCTGCGGATCCGCGGCGGAAATTGAGCGGCGGGTTCCCACTTGTCATGACTATGGTGGCCCGATGACATCGGTCAAGCAGTTCCAGGTCACCTTCGACTGCGCGGACCCCGAGCGCGTCGCCCGCTTCTGGTGCGAGGTCCTGGGGTACGTCCCGCCGTCCCCGCCGGAGGGGTTCGACACGTGGGACGACTTCAACGCCACCCTGCCGCCCGAGGAGCGGGGCGCGTGGTTCGCCGCCAGTGACCCCACGGGCGTGGGCCCGCGCATGTACTTCCAGCGCGTCCCCGAGGGCAAGGCCGTGAAGAACCGGGTGCACCTCGACGTGCGGGTGGGCACCGGACTCGTCGGCGAGGAGCGCGTGGCGGTGCTGGAGGCCGAATGCGCCCGGCTGGTCGCGCTCGGCGCGACACGGGTGCAACTGCTGGTCGCCGATGACAAGAACGAGTCCTGCCTCGCGATGCAGGACGTCGAGGGCAACGAGTTCTGCCTCGACTGAGCGTGCTTGCCGGGATCCGGCAGGCAACTCGGCCGGATCCCGCGGAGTTCGGTCGGCGCAGGGCCGTGGGTGGCGTGGCTGGTGTGCTCGGGAGTGGACGTGAACGAACGTCCGTGACCTGGGGGG
>NZ_JBIVVI010001806.1:0-1177 GCF_044757675.1 Kitasatospora sp. NPDC091257 | reverse complement strand
CCACGCGAAGGAGCTTCGGATGAAGCACCCGCGCACCCCCACCCCCTGGCGCAGGCCGTTCGCCACCGTCGCGGCGGCCGCCCTTGTCCTGGTCGGCGCGGCCTGGAACGCGAGCCCGGCCGGCGCGTCCGCGCCGCCGGCCCGCGCCGCCGGCGACGCCACGTCCGGCACCAACCCGATCGCCCTGACCGTCGACGGCGGCGGACCGAGCCTGGTCCGGGTGAGCAGCGACCCGTTCACCAGCGCCGGCAGCCAGTACGCCACCGAGGTGGAGCCCGACACCTTCGCCTACGGCGGCACGATCGTCTCCGCCGCCCAGGTGGGGCGGTTCACTGACGGCGGGGCGGCCGGCCTCGGCTGGAACACCTCGTCGGACGGCGGCCTCAGCTGGCAGCACGGCATGCTGCCCGGCCTCACCACCCACTGGGGCGGCGGCAGTTGGGCCCGCGCCTCCGACCCCGCGGTCGCCTACGACGCCAGGCACGGCACCTGGATGGTGGCCGGCCTGGTCATCGACTCGGGACGCAACCCGGTGGGTGCGACCGTCAGCCGCTCCGCCGACGGCCTGCACTGGCAGGACCCGGTGCGGGCGGTCGGTCACGACGGCCAGGTCTACGACAAGGAGTGGATCGTCTGCGACAACACTCCGACCAGCCCGTACTTCGGCACCTGCTACGTCGAGGTCGACATCCCCTCCTCCGACAACCTGATGGTCATGTCCGCCTCCCGGGACGGCGGCGCCACCTGGTCCGCCCCGACCGGCCCGTCCGGCGTCAACCTGGGCCTCGGCGGCCAGCCGCTGGTGCGGCCCGACGGGACGGTCGTGGTCCCCTTCTCGACGGACACCACCTCGATCCGCTCATTCACCTCCACCGACGGCGGCAGGTCCTGGAGCTCCACGGTCCTGGTCGCCGACGTCGTCGCGCACGAGGTCGCGGGCGGGCTGCGCGACGGCGAGGGCCTGCCCTCGGCGGAGATCGACGCCGACGGCAGGGTCTACGTCGCCTGGCAGGACTGCCGCTTCCGGGCCGGGTGCGCGGCCAACGACATCGTCTACGCGAGCTCGGCCGACGGCACCACCTGGTCCGCCGTGACTTCATCGACCAGGCCGGCTTCGAGGCGCTGCTCAGCGCCAAGGGCATCGCCAACGACGACACCGTCGTCCTGTACGGCGGCA
>NZ_JBIVVI010001805.1:0-1177 GCF_044757675.1 Kitasatospora sp. NPDC091257 | reverse complement strand
TGCATTCTCACTCGTATACCGTCCACGACTGGTTTCCACCGCCGCTTCACCCGGCACACGACGCTCCCCTACCCATCACAGCAGGCGTTGGCCCTATATGCTGCAATGACACGACTTCGGTGATGTGCTTGAGCCCCGCTACATTGTCGGCGCGGAATCACTTGACCAGTGAGCTATTACGCACTCTTTCAAGGGTGGCTGCTTCTAAGCCAACCTCCTGGTTGTCTCTGCGACTCCACATCCTTTCCCACTTAGCACACGCTTAGGGACCTTAGTCGGTGTTCTGGGCTGTTTCCCTCTCGACCATGGAGCTTATCCCCCACAGTCTCACTGCCACGCTCTCACTTACCGGCATTCGGAGTTTGGCTAAGGTCAGTAACCCGGTAAGGCCCATCGCCTATCCAGTGCTCTACCTCCGGCAAGAAACACGTGACGCTGCACCTAAATGCATTTCGGGGAGAACCAGCTATCACGGAGTTTGATTGGCCTTTCACCCCTAACCACAGGTCATCCCCCAGGTTTTCAACCCTGGTGGGTTCGGTCCTCCACACGGTCTTACCCGCGCTTCAACCTGCCCATGGCTAGATCACTCCGCTTCGGGTCTTGGGCATGCAACTCAACCGCCCTATTCGGACTCGCTTTCGCTACGGCTACCCCACACGGGTTAACCTCGCTACACACCGCAAACTCGCAGGCTCATTCTTCAAAAGGCACGCAGTCACGGCCCACCAGCAAGCTGATGAACGACGCTCCCACGGCTTGTAGGCACACGGTTTCAGGTACTATTTCACTCCGCTCCCGCGGTACTTTTCACCATTCCCTCACGGTACTATCCGCTATCGGTCACTAGGGAATATTTAGGCTTAGCGGGTGGTCCCGCCAGATTCACACGGGATTTCTCGGGCCCCGTGCTACTTGGGAGTTCTTCAAACGAGCCGTACAGATTTCGTCTACGGGGGTCTTACCCTCTACGCCGGACCTTTCGCATGTCCTTCGACTACCCATACGGTTTCTGACTCGCCGACCGGCCGGCAGACCGATCAAGAAAAATCCCACGACCCCCTGAGCGCAACCCCTGCCGGGTCTCACACGCTCAAGGTTTAGCCTCATCCAGTTTCGCTCGCCACTACTCCCGGAATCACGGTTGTTTTCTCTTCCTGCGGGTACTGAGATGTTT
>NZ_JBIVVI010001804.1:0-1178 GCF_044757675.1 Kitasatospora sp. NPDC091257 | reverse complement strand
CCCCTCCAGGGCCTGCTCCAGCACCTGTGACGGCGCCCCGGTCCCGCCCCGGCCGTCGCCGTCGCCATTGCCATCGCCGTCGCCGTCCTTGTCGACAACGTCATCGTCATCAGGGCTGTCCGGCCGGTCCCCCGGCGGGCCGCTCCCGATCCGGCATCCGGGT
The DNA here is from genome assembly GCF_044757675.1 of Kitasatospora sp. NPDC091257. NCBI lineage: Bacteria > Bacillati > Actinomycetota > Actinomycetes > Kitasatosporales > Streptomycetaceae > Kitasatospora > Kitasatospora sp. NPDC091257. The sequence goes on along the minus strand of NZ_JBIVVI010001804.1, from coordinate 1,015 downwards.
GAAATGAAGCGGAGTCGCCTGGCGCGAATGGAAGCGGGGTCCGACGCTGCCAGAATGCAATTTCCTCGGGTCCACCTGCACAGGCGGTGCCACCGGACAGCTGGAGCGGAACATGCGAATCATTCGACCACGCAATAGTCCGGAAAGGGAGACCGGCGCAGGCGCGGGAAGCCTCCCGTGGACACTCATGTATCACTCGGTGACGTCGACGGTCGAGGACCCCTATCTGATCACCGTCGATCCCGCGCGGTTCCGCCGCCAGCTGCGCTGGCTGTCCGCCCGCGGGCTGCGCGGGGTGTCGGTGGGCGCCCTGATGCGTTCCCACCGGGACGGCACCGCGGCGGGCCTGGTCGGGCTCAGCTTCGACGACGGGTACCGCGACTTCCTGGAGGAGGCCATGCCCGCACTGGCGGAGTACGGCTTCACCGCGACGGTCTACGTGGTGGCCGGCCGGCTCGGCGGATGCAACGACTGGGACCGACAGGGCCCGCGCAAGCCGCTGATGACGGCGGACGAGGTCCGTGAAGCCGCTGCCGCCGGGGTGGAGATCGGCTCGCACGGGCTGACCCACCGGCGGCTGGCGGGCCTGGGCGCGCGGGACCTCGCCGCCCAGGTCACCGACAGCCGCCACGTGCTGGAGGACCTCACGGGCCGGGAAGTCGGCGGGTTCTGCTACCCGTACGGCTCGCTCGACGACGCCGCGGTGGAGGCGGTGGAGCAGGCCGGCTACGCGTACGGGTGCGCGGTCAGCCCCGGGCCCCACAGCGGGGTGTACGCGCTTCCCCGATGTTACGTCGGAGACCGGGACGGACCACTGCACCTGACCGCGAAGCTGGTGCGCGACCGCTGGCGGCGCTGACGGCCGCTCAGCGGCCGGCGGCGGCGGGTTCCGCGGCGGGTTCCAGGCGCAGCCAGGACTCGTGCCACAGCAGGGCGCAGCGGCGGTCGCAGCCGGTGGGGGCCGGCTCGCCGCCGCAGCGCAGGCCCTGGAGGATGAACCAGCGCCCCCCGGTGG
>NZ_JBIVVI010001803.1:0-1179 GCF_044757675.1 Kitasatospora sp. NPDC091257 | reverse complement strand
CGCCGGCCCGCCCCACGTCCAGCCGTACCACCACCCGGCCGCCGGCTGGGGCGCCGCCAAGAGCGTCACCCGCTTCATGGTGCGCGAGGGCGCGTACCTGGACGGGCCGCGGGCGGTGATGCGGATGAACCACGAGAACAGCGGCTTCGACTGCCCCGGCTGCGCCTGGCCCGACGACACCAAGGGCCTGCACCTGGACATCTGCGAGAACGGCATCAAGCACGTCACCTGGGAGATGACCCGCAAGCGGGTCGGCCGGGAGTTCTTCGCCGCCCACACGGTGACCGAGCTGTCCGGGTGGAGCGACTTCGCGCTGGAGGACCAGGGCCGGCTCACCGAGCCGATGGTCTACGACCCGGACACCGACCACTACGTCCCGATCGGCTGGAAGGACGCGTTCGCCCTGGTCGGCCGCACCCTGCGCGGGCTGGACGACCCCAACCGGGCCGCCTTCTACACCTCCGGCCGACTCGGCAACGAGGCGACGTTCCTCTACCAGCTGATGGCCCGCGAGCTGGGCACCAACAACCTGCCCGACTGCTCCAACATGTGCCACGAGGCCAGCGGCCGGGCCCTGCAGGCCTCGCTCGGCACCGGGAAGGGGACGGTCGACCTCAAGGACTGGGAGGTCACCGACGCCCTGTTCATCCTGGGCGTCAACGCGGCCTCCAACGCGCCCCGGATGCTCACCTCGCTGGCCGAGGCGTACAAGCGGGGCGCGCAGATCGTGCACGTCAACCCGCTGGTCGAGGCGGCGGCGACCCGGACGATCATCCCGCACGACTTCACCGACATGGCGCTGAACCGGGCCACCCGCACCAGCACCCTGAACCTCCAGCCGCGGATCGGCGGCGACATGGCGCTGCTGCGCGGCATGGCGAAGGCGATCCTGGAGCAGTCCGCGGCCGACGACCGGGCGCTGGACCGGCTGTTCATCGACCGCCACACCAGCGGGTTCGAGGCGTACCGCGAGGTCTGCCTGGCCACGCCCTGGGAGGAGATCGAGCGGCAGAGCGGGCTGGACCGGGCCGAGATCCTCAAGGCGGCGCGGGTCTACCGGGAGGCCGACCGCTCGATCTTCAGCTGGTGCCTGGGCGTCACCCAGCACGAGCACGGGGTGGACACCGTCCGGGAGATCGTCAACCTCCTGCTGCTGCGCGGCAATCTGGGCCGGGAGGG
>NZ_JBIVVI010001802.1:0-1180 GCF_044757675.1 Kitasatospora sp. NPDC091257 | reverse complement strand
CGGGCCTCACAGCGGGCCCCGCCGGGCCTCAGCGAGCCTCGGCGGACACCCGCAGCGCCCCGTCCGGCCCGGCCAGCAGCACCGGCGTCCCGGCCCCGCCCAGGTCCCGTACGGCCGCCAGGTCCGCCTCGGCCGGCTGCTCCGCCTCGCTCACCACGGCCGCCGCCTCCAGCGACCTGGCGCCGCTGGCCACCGCCATCGCCACCGCCGCCTGGAGGGCGCTCAGCCGCAGCGACTCCAGCGCGACCGTCCCGGCCACGTAGGTGCGTCCGGTCTCGTCACGCACCGCGGCCCCCTCGGCGACGCCGTTGCGGGCACGGGCCGAGCGGGCCAGGGTGATGATCTTCTTGTCTTCGGGGTCGAGCTCGACGATGTCACTCATGCCGCCGAGCATAGGCACCCGGCGCCGCTCAGTGGCCGACCGGGTGGGTCGGCCCCGGGTTCGGGTGCAGGACCTTGACGAAGGTCTTCGGCCCGGACGGCTGCGGCTCCTCGTGCTCGACGCGCTCGCGCCAGAACGGGTTGTCGTGCGGCAGGTGGCTGCTCACCCGGCCGTACATCCCGAAGGTCGTCAGGACGATCCCGAAGATGAACGCGAACAGCACGTTCGACATCCGGAAGTTGAGGATGTTCGCCTCCGGCCGCTCCAGCACCGTCAGACCGTAGAAACCGGACAGGACGAACAGCACGCCCACCGCCATGTTGAGGTTGGACGCGAAGTTCCCGCCGATCACCGCCCCCACCAGCAGGACCGCGCCCGCCACGATGGACAGGATGCTCAGCGCCCCGTTGGTCGACAGCCCGGTGACCAGGTCGCCGTGGTGAACAACAGCCAGATCGCCGTCTACCACACGATCCGCAACTCCGACGGGAACTGGGCCGGTTGGGGGCCCATCGGCCAGCAGATCCTCACCCAGCCCTTCTACGTGTGCGGCGCCGACGGCGCCAATGTGAACAACGAGCTGCAGCTGCTCTTCGAGACCTGCGCCAACAGCGGCTCGCTCTACCACACCATCCGTCACGCGAACGGCAGTTGGGACCGGGCCGGCTACGTCCAGAGCGCCGTCGACCTCTCCCCCTGGCGGCCCGTCGCGGACGGATCGGCCGTCGGCGGCTGACCGTCCCGGGCCGCCTCCCCGGCCGTCTCCCGTGCCGCCGCCCCCCGTGCCGCCGTCTCCCG
>NZ_JBIVVI010001801.1:0-1182 GCF_044757675.1 Kitasatospora sp. NPDC091257 | reverse complement strand
CCCCGGACCCCGGCAGGAGGAACCCCCATGACCTCGACCCGCCCCGGCCCCGACTGGCTCGCCGACGCCGTGCTGTACCAGATCTACCCGCAGAGCTTCGCCGACTCCGACGGCGACGGCATCGGCGACTTCGCCGGCATCGCCGGGCACCTGGACCACCTCGCCTGGCTCGGCATCGACACCGTCTGGCTCAACCCCTGCTTCGCCTCGCCGTTCCGCGACGCCGGGTACGACGTCACCGACTACCTCGCCCCCGCCCCGCGCTACGGCGGCACCGATGACCTGGTGGCCCTGGTCGAGGCCGCCCGCCGCAGGGGAGTCCGGGTCCTGCTGGACCTGGTGGCCGGGCACACCTCCGACCGCCACCCCTGGTTCCTGGCCTCCGCCGAGGACCCGTCCGACCACCGCTACATCTGGTCCGACCGCCCGGTGGACGGTTTCGTGGCCTCGCCCGGCAGCCGCCCCGGCTGGTACCGGCCGAACTTCTTCGACTGTCAGCCGGCGCTCAACTTCGGCTATGCGCGCAGCAGTTCGGAGGAGCCCTGGCGGCAGGCGGTGGACGCGGACGGCCCGCGCGCCAACCGGGCGGCGCTGCGCGCGATCATGGCGCACTGGCTCGGCCTCGGGGTGTCCGGCTTCCGGGTGGACATGGCGTACTCGCTGGTCAAGGACGACCCGGGCAAGGTGGAGACCGCCAAGCTCTGGACCGAGCTGCGCGACTGGCTGGACCGCGGCCACCCCGAGGCCGCCCTGCTCGCCGAGTGGGGCGACCCGGCCGCCGCCGTCGCGGCGGGCTTCCATGCGGACTTCTTCCTGCACTTCGGCGGGGAGGACCACGGCCTGCCGCTGCGCTCGCTCTGGAACAACAACGGCGGGACGGTCGAGGAGTTCTGGCACCAGGAGGCCTGCTACTTCGAGGCCGAGGGCCGCGGCACCCCGCAGCCCTTCCTGGACGCCTGGCGCTCGGCGGCCGAACTCACCGAGGGCGGCGGGCACATCGTGCTGCCCACCGCCAACCACGACTTCTCCCGCCTGGCCACCGGCCCGCGCGGCGCGGAGCAACTCGCCCCGGCCTTCGCCTTCCTGCTCACCATGATCGGCTTCTACGTCACCTGCGTGCTGTTCGTCGTCGTGGTGCTGGGCACGCTGCTGCGCCTGGTCGCCGGGGTCAACGTCTTCGCG
>NZ_JBIVVI010001800.1:0-1183 GCF_044757675.1 Kitasatospora sp. NPDC091257 | reverse complement strand
CCCCTGCTGATCCTCGTGATCACCCGCATCCCGGTCGCCTCCGGTCTCGTCGTCGCCACCGGCCTCGGCCCGCTCCTCAGCTCGCTCCCCCTCTAGACCACCAAGGAGACCCACCATGAGCAGCCTCATCGCGATGGGCGCCGGCGGCGCCGCCACCGTCACGACCATGTACCTCTACGTCGGTGTCCGCGGCAAGAACAAGATCAAGATCGATGACGACCAGGTCCCGTTCTGGGCGTTCGGCATCGGCCTGCTGGCCGCGAACGCGGGCACGGCGTTCCAGCAGCTCAGCGGGATCGGCGAGCAGTTGGGCGCCTCCCTTCAGGGCAACGCGGCGCTGGGGGACTGGCAGACCGGCGCCACCGCGGCCGCCCTGACCATCGCGGTCTTCGGGCTCAAGCCGCGGCCGTGGAAGGACGCCCTGTGCGGGGCCATCGCCCCCAGCCTCTACGCGAGCGCCGGCGGGTTCTGGGCCATCCCCGCGTCCGTCCTCAGCAGCGTCATCAACAGCTTCATCGGCTGACCCCGATGACCACCCACCTCCAGGACGACCTCACCCTGCACGCCGAGACCCTCGCCGCCTGGCGCGAGCTCCGCGCCGCCGCCCGCGAGATCGAGGACCCCCAGGAACGCGCCGCCGCCCTCGAAGCCCTGAAGGGCAAGCGCCCGACGCACCCCTACCTCGGCGGCCTCTCCCTCACCGCCCTGCGCCAGGGCAACCGGCGCCTGCTCACCCCGGTCCGGGCCCGCACCGCCGACGCCAGGGCCGAGCACGCCCAGACCCTCGCCTCCTGGAAGGAGCGGCGGGCCGAAGCCCTGAAGATCAAGGATCCCGAGCAGCGCGCCAAGGCCCTCGAAGCTCTGGGCGAGCGGCCCAAGCACCCCGTCCTGGTCGCCGCCGGATGCGCCGTCGTCTGCTCCGTCCTGCTCGCCGGCGTCCCCGACGTCCGCCACTACGCGCCGGTCGCCATCACCAGCGGCCTCACCCTGTGGGTGATCGCCGCCCTGATCCTCGGCCAGAAACCCGACCACGCACAGCAATCGGCCCCCGCCGAACCGGCCCAGGAGACCGCCCCCGAAGCCGACGGCCGAGAGCCCGACGAAGAGGCCGAGGAGGACGCCGAGGAGGAGCCCTCGCCGACCGTCCCGACCCCCGCCGACGCCCGCCACGCGGTGGCCTCCC
>NZ_JBIVVI010001799.1:0-1184 GCF_044757675.1 Kitasatospora sp. NPDC091257 | reverse complement strand
CCCGGGGTCGGCGGCAGCACCTGGGTGCGGTCCTCGGTGCCCGGGGCCACGGCGCCCGGCATCGTCGCCATCGGCGACATCGGCGACATCGTGGTGGGGACCGCGGTCGGCTGCGGGTCCGGCAGCAGCAGGGCACCGACCGCCAGTGCCTCGTCCACCGCCGGCGGGGAGGCGTGCACCCCGACGCCGGCCGCGACCACCCGCAGCGCGTGGGCCAGCGAGGTGGCGCCGGGCCGCTGGGCCGGGTCCTTGCGCAGGCAGCGCTCGATCACCGTCCAGAGCGGCTCGGGCATGGTGCTGGGCCGCTGCGGCTCGTGGGCCAGGTGGGCCTGGAGCACGGCGAGCGCGCTGTCCCCCTGGAACGGCTGCCGGCCGGTGACCAGCTCGTACAGCATGATCCCGGCGCCGTACACGTCCACCGCGGAGGTCTGCGGGCGGCCCTCGGCGGACTCCGGCGCGACGTAGGCGGGGGTGCCGACGAACTCGTGGGTGCGGGTGATGCCCGGGGAGTCGGCGAGCCGGGCGATGCCGAAGTCGGTCAGCAACGGGTGCATCCGCTCGGCGCCGTCCACCACGGTGGAGGCGAGCAGCACGTTGGCCGGCTTGAGGTCGCGGTGAACGATCCCGTCCGCGTGGCTGGCCGCCAGCGCGTCCGCGACCTGGGCCATCAGCAGGGCGCCGGCGATCGGGCTGAACGGGCCGTTGGCGCGCAGGTAGCGGGCCAGGTCGGGGCCCTCCACCAGGTCCATCACCAGGGCCAGCAGCTCGCCCTCGACGACCAGGTCCCGGACCCGGACGATGTTGGGGTGGGTCAGCCGCAGCAGCAGCGAGCGCTCGCGCAGGAAACGCATCACCACGTCGGGGTCGGCGGCCAGCTCCTCGCGCAGCACCTTGATCGCCACCCGCTGCCCGGGCGCGCAGCCCGGCACCTGGGCGTCCTCGCGCACCACGCCGCGCCAGACGGTCCCGGTCGCACCCCGTCCGAGGGTCTCCTCCAGCAGATATTTGCTGCCGACTGGCCGCACCTGTCGCACTCCTCGCCGTGCCGCCCGCGCGGGGCGCTCCTCCGCCGGTGCGGTGAGCCTGCCGGGCCCGTGTCTGCGGCCACTCTAACGGTGCCGGTTCGGGTTTTCGGGGTGGCCGGTAGGCCATCCGTACGGTCTGGGGAAGGGTTGGGGGACATC
>NZ_JBIVVI010001798.1:0-1187 GCF_044757675.1 Kitasatospora sp. NPDC091257 | reverse complement strand
GGGGTTCGGCGGGGTGGTAGGGGCGGCCGGGGGAGACCTGGACGCCGGCGCGCAGCGCGGCCGCGGCGAGGGCGGTGTCGTCGACGCCGTCCGGGAAGCGCAGCCACAGGTGGTAGCCGCCGGGGCGGTGGGTGCCGAGGACGCCGGGCAGCTCGCGGTGCAGGGCGGCGACGGCGGCGGTGCGGCGGTCGCGCAGTTCGGCGCCGAGAGTGCGCAGGTGACGGGCCCAGGCGGGGTCGGCGACCAGTTCCAGGGTGGCCTCCTGGAGCGGCCGGGGCACGAAGAAGCTGTCCACCACCTGGGTGGCCCGCAGTCGGGCCAGCGCCGGTCCGCGCGCGGTGAGGGCGCCGACCCGCAGGTTGGGGGAGGCCGCCTTGGTCAGCGAGCGCAGGTGCACCACGACCCCGTCCCGGTCGTCGGCGGCGAGCGGGCGCGGCAGCGCGGGGGCGTCCGCGTGGACCAGCAGCCGGGCGAAGTCGTCCTCGACCACGAAGGCCCCGGCGGCCCGGGCGATCCGCAGCACCTCCTCCCGCCGTTCGGGCGACAGCACCGCCCCCGTGGGGTTCTGGAACAGCGGCTGGCAGACGAGGACCCGTGCCCGGGTGGCCGCGAAGGCGTCCGCCAGCAGGTCGGTGCGCAGGCCGTCGGCGTCGACCGGGACCGGGACGGGCCGCAGCCCGGCCGCCCGGACGACCGCCAGGATGCCCGCGTACGTCGGCGACTCCACCAGCACCGGCGAGCCGGGCGCGGCGAGCGCCCGCATGGCGACGGTCAGCCCGCTCTGCCCGCCGGAGGTGATCAGGACGTCCCCGACGCCGATCGGCCCGCCGTGGCCGCCGATGTCCCGGGCGAACCAGCCGCGCAGTTCGGTGAGGCCGTCGGTGGGCGGGCGGTCCCAGGCGCCCGGCCGCCGGCCGGCCCGGGCGAGCGCGGCGGCGAGCAGCCGCTCGGGCAGCAGCGAGGCGTGCGGGTAGCCGCTGTTGAGGTCGACGACGTCGGGCGGGGGCACCCGGAGGGTGGCGAACACGGGGGCGGCGAGCAGGTCGCGCGGGCCGGAGTCGGCGCTGAGCGCGATCTGCTGCCAGGAGAGGTCGCCGGTGCGGCCGGACGGTGCGGCGGGGACGGCCGGGGCCGCGGCGAAGGCCGCCGCCCGGAACACCCCGGCGCCGGGCCGGGAGACCACCAGC
>NZ_JBIVVI010001797.1:0-1188 GCF_044757675.1 Kitasatospora sp. NPDC091257 | reverse complement strand
GCCGGAACCGGTGGCCGGGCCGGGCCATGTGCGGGTCTCCTCGGTGGAACGGGGCCTCGGAAGCCGTCCGGGCGGGGGCGCGGGGCCCCCGCCCGGACGGGGCGTCAGAGTGCCTTCGGCTGCTGCTGGGTGATGCAGTGGATGCCGCCGCCGTTCGCGAAGATCTCGCGGGCGTCGACGAGTTCGACGGTGCGGCCCGGGTAGGCCTCGGCGAGGATGGCGGCGGCCTCCTGGTCGCGCGGGTCGTCGAAGGCGCACAGGACGACCGCGCCGTTGGCCACGTAGTGGTTGATGTAGGAGTAGTCGACCGGCTCGCCGTCCTCGTCCAGCAGGACGGTGGGGGCGGGCAGTTCGACGACCTCCAGCGGCCGGCCCCGGGCGTCGGTCGAGGCGCGCAGCACGGCGACCAGTTCGCGGCAGACCTCGTGGTCCGGGTGCGAGGGGTCGGGCTGGACGTGGGCGACCACGACGCCGGGGCGCACGAAGGAGGCGACGATGTCGATGTGCCCGCGGGTGCCGAACTCGTCGTAGTCGCGGGTGAGTCCGCGCGGCAGCCAGATCGCCTTGGTGGTGCCGAGGAAGGCGTGCAGCTCGGCCTCGACCTCCTCCTTGGTCCAGTCGGCGTTGCGGCCCTCGCCGAGCTGGACGGTCTCGGTGACCAGCACCGTTCCGTCGCCGTCGACGTGGATGCCGCCGCCCTCGTTGATCAGCCGGGAGGCGAAGCGCCGCACCCCGGTCAGTTCGCCGATGTGCTCGGCGATGTGCTGGTCCTTGTCCCAGCGGGCCCAGGACTGCGCGCCCCAGCCGTTGAAGATCCAGTCGGCGGCGGCCAGCGAGCCCTTGCCGTCGATCAGGAAGGACGGGCCGATGTCGCGCATCCACGCGTCGTTCAGCGGGCGCTCGACGATGTCGACCCGCTCGGAGACGTACTTGCGGGCCTCCTCGGTCTCACCGGTGTTGACGATCAGCGTCACCGGCTCGTACCCGACGATGGTGTCGGCGACGGCGGCCCAGGCCTGGCGGGCGGCGTGCAGCTGCTCGGGGCCGTCGAAGGTGGGGTTGGTGGTGGGGAAGGCCATCCAGGTGCGCTCGTGCGGGTGCCACTCGGCGGGCATCCGGTAGCCGAGGGAGGCGGGCGTGGGGGTGGTCGTCATCGAGTCCTCAAGAGGTCCGGGGCCGTGGCGCGGG
>NZ_JBIVVI010001796.1:0-1190 GCF_044757675.1 Kitasatospora sp. NPDC091257 | reverse complement strand
TAGAGCATCACCTTGCCAAGGTGAGGGTCGCGAGTTCGAATCTCGTCGTCCGCTCCGATCCGAAGGGCCCCCTCGTGCGAGGGGGCCCTTCGGCATTCCTCCCCGCACTCCTGGCACGGCGGTGCCCCGGGCGCCGGCGATATCGGCCATGACATTTGTCATCGCCGACCCGTGGATCCCCACCGCGATGTCATGACGGCCCGCACTGCCCGCGCGGCCCGGTCGGCGGAAGGCTTGGGGCATGGAGACGAGCCGGGCCCCCCGCCCCAGCGAAGACGTGATCGAGGTCACCGACCTGCACCGCCACTACGGCGGCGGCACCAACGGGTACCACGCCGTGCGCGGCGTCGACCTGACCGTCCGCCGCGGCGAGCTGTTCGCCCTGCTCGGCACCAACGGGGCCGGCAAGACCTCCACCATGGAGGTCATCGAGGGCCTGGCCGCGCCCACCGGCGGCACCGTCCGGGTGCTCGGCCTGGACCCCCACAAGGAGCGCGCCGCCGTCCGCCCGCGGATCGGCATCATGCTCCAGGAGGGCGGCTTCCCCGGCGAGCTCACCGCCGCCGAGACCGGCCGCGTCTGGGCCGGGATGACCAGCGGCGCCCGCCCGGTGGCGGAGGCGCTGGAGCTGGTCGGCCTCGGCCACCGCGCGAACGTCCGGGTCAAGCAGCTGTCCGGCGGCGAGAAGCGCCGGCTGGACCTCGCGATGGCCCTGCTCGGCCGCCCCGAGGTGCTCTTCCTGGACGAGCCCAGCACCGGTCTCGACCCCGAGGCGCGCGCCGCCGTCTGGCAGCTGGTCCGCGAGCTGCGCGCCCAGGGCACCACGGTGCTGCTCACCACCCACTACCTGGAGGAGGCCGAGGAGCTCGCCGACCGGCTGGCCATCATGCACGGCGGCCGGGTCGTCACCTCGGGCACCGTCGCCGAGGTGATCGCCGACCGGCCCGCCCGGATCGGCTTCGAGCTTCCCGAGTTCACCGGCGCCGCACTGCCCGTCCTGGCCGGGGCCGAACTCGCGCTCGACGGCCGCAAGGTCACCGTGCAGACCCTCGCGCTCCAGGACACCCTCACCGACCTGCTCGGCTGGGCCCGGCACCACGGGATCGCGCTCGGCGCCCTGGACGCCCGCAGCGCCTCGCTGGAGGAGGCCTTCCTCGCGATCGCCTCCGAGGCCGCCCACCAGAACCCCC
>NZ_JBIVVI010001795.1:0-1194 GCF_044757675.1 Kitasatospora sp. NPDC091257 | reverse complement strand
CGAGTTGACTAGTTGTGAGTGGTGTTCTGTGGTGTGCTCTTCGGATGGGGCGGGGCCTGGGGGCCCGTCCGGGGGGGGGCGGGCACCCTGGCGACACGGCAGCCCCGGCTACCGCTCGCGGCAGTCGCAAAGGGAGGCCCTCAGCGACTCCGCCACACTCACCGACGTGCCGATGACCTGGTCGAGCTCGGCCAGGGAGACCAGCCCCAGCACCGCCTGCGCCTGCTCGTCTCCGGGCTTGGCCTCCAGTGCCAGGAGCAGCGCCTCTGCGGCCGCCGCTGCGTCGCCGTCGAGCAGCAGCGCGGCGCCGAGCAGGGTGAGCGGCGCGGCGGCCAGGCGGCGATAGGGGTCGACGCACAGGCAGGCGACGCGCGACCACAGCAGCGTCGCCCGCTTCACCTCGTCGGGTTCGCAGTACGTCGAGGCCGCGTGCAGGAAGTCCCCGTTCTGGACCGCGAGGAGCAGCCGCGCCGCCTCCGCATCGGTCAGCTCCTCGACGTCGCGGCGACCGGTCAGCGCGGCGGCGAGCAGCGGCTCGAGACTCTGCCTGGTGGCCTCATGGCCGGCTTCCAGCTCACGGGCGAAAGCACGCACGGCGTCGGCCACCACACCCGCGGCGCCCTCCGCCCCGACCGCGGGGCACCCGTCAGACGTCGACCGCTCGGCAGCGCGGGGTGTTCCCGGGCCGGGGGCGCCGGTGGACGGGTCGGTGGGCAGGGTCCACCAGTGGGTGGGGGTGATGAACTGGCTTTCGAGCACGGCCAGGCCGTACCGCGCGCACGCTGCGGCGAGGTGGCGCCACACGGCGGTGTAGGAGTCGACATCCTTGGGGCCCTGGCCGTCGCGGGCGTAGACGAGCAGCGCGACGCCGCGCTGCCCCTTGCTGGTGGCGGGCAACTCGGCGACGTCGCCGATGAACGCCCGGACGAAGGACGACCAGCGGCGCGGGTCCTCCGGGATGTCCGCGAGGAGCACCCGCAGGGGCTCACCGAACTCGGCGACGACGATCTGCCCGGCCGGTTCGCGCCCGAGCGCACCGGCGACGAAGTCGGCCAGGTCGGCCGTCTCGAGGACGAAGGGGCTGTTGTTGTCGGACATGGCGGTTCCTCGTTCCAGGGGGGTGGGCCGCGCCGGCGGGCGGCGCGGCCGGGGTGACGTGGAGCGGCTAACGGTCGGCGTCTTCACGTCGTAGAC
>NZ_JBIVVI010001794.1:0-1195 GCF_044757675.1 Kitasatospora sp. NPDC091257 | reverse complement strand
CGCTGCCCGCCCCCTCGGCGCAGGCCCCCGCGTACCTGCTCTACACCTCCGGCTCCACCGGCCGCCCCAAGGGCGTGCTGATGCACTCCCTCGCCCTGGCCCACTTCGTGGCCTGGAACGTCGCCGACCACCCCGCGGCCCGCACCCTCCAGTACGCCTCCTGCGGCTTCGACGTCAGCGTCCAGGAGATCCTCACCACACTGGCCGGCGGCGGCACCCTGCTGCTGATCGAGGAGGAGACCCGCTACGACGTGACGGCGCTGGCCGCCGTGGTCCGCTCCACCCGGGCCGAGCGGCTCCACCTGCCGTACACGCCGCTGGCCGCCCTGGCCGACGCGCTCGGCGAGGAGCCCGTGCCGCACCTGCGGGAGCTGATCTCGGGCGGCGAGCAGGTGCTGGTCACCCCCGGGCTGCGGGCCTTCCTGAGCCGCAACCCCGGCTGCCGGCTGATCAACCACTACGGCCCGACCGAGACCCACGCGCTGACGGCCGGCGAGATCGACCCGGACGGCCCGGAGTACGCGCCGATCGGCCGCCCGACCCCGGGCAGCCGGATCGTGCTGCGCGACCCCGCCGGCCGCCGGGTGCCGGCCGGAGCGGTCGGCGAGATCCACGCCCTCGGCGTCCAGGTCGGCATCGGCTACATCGGCCGCGACGAGGAGAGCGCCGCCGTCTTCACCGACACCCCCGACGGCCCCAGCTACCGCACCGGCGACCTCGGCCGCTGGCGCCCGGACGGCCGGCTGGAGTACCTCGGCCGGGCCGACCGCCAGGTCAAGGTGCGCGGCTACCGGGTCGAGCCGGGCGAGATCGAGACCGTGCTGCGCGGCGTTCCCGGCGTGCACGCCGCCGCCGTGACGGCGCGCCGCACCGCGGCGGGCACCGTGCTCGCCGGGTACGTCGGATGCGCACCGGCCGACCTGCCCCGGGTCGCCGACCGGCTGGCCGACCTGCTGCCCGACTACATGGTGCCCGGGCTCTGGGCCACCGTCGACGCCCTGCCGTTCAACGCCCACGGCAAGCTCGACACCGCCGCCCTGCCGGAGCCGCGCCCGCTCGGCGCGGACGAGCCCCAGGCCGCGCCGGCCACCGAGCTGGAACGGACCGTGCAACGGCTCTGGGAGGAGGAGCTCGGCCGCCCCGTCGGGGTGGAGACCTCCTTCTTCGACCTGGGCGGGCACTCGCTGGCCGCCAC
>NZ_JBIVVI010001793.1:0-1198 GCF_044757675.1 Kitasatospora sp. NPDC091257 | reverse complement strand
GTTCGGGGGGCGGGGGCGGGGCTCCGGGGGGGGGGGGTCGGGTGGGGGGGGGGGGGGGGGGGGAACCACCACGTGACCCCCGGGCACCTCACCGGGGGGGGCCCCACGGGGGAGGGAACCCTCCGGGTGGGCCGCCGTTCGTCGTCGTACGGGTGGTGCCACGGGAGCCGGGCCGGACGGGGGTGCGCCGGCCCGGCTCCCGTGCCCGGCGTCAGGAGTCGCGTCGAACAGCCTCGACGCGACGGCGCCGGAGCACCATGCCGGCCCAGCCGACACCGATCGCGGCAGCGCCCGCGAGCAGCAGCGGACCGGTGGCCGAGGTGCCGCCCACGGCCGCGGAGGCGGTCGGGACCACCTGGCCGGCCGGGGAGTCCGGGTCCCCGCCGTGGCCGTGGTGGGCGACCGTGGACTTGGACGCGTCGGCCGCGATCTGGGCGTCGCTGGGAGCGGCCGGGGCCTGGGCGGCGAGCGCCGACACGGCCGTGGTGGAGGCGCCGAAGTCGACGTCGGAGCAGGAGTAGAAGGCCTCCGGGCTGTCGCTGCGCTGCCACACCGTGTAGAGGACCTGGCGGCCGGTGCGCTGCGGCAGGGTACCGGAGTAGGTGTAGGACCCGTTGACCGCGTTGCGGTCGACCTGCACCTTGGCCACCGGGGTCTGGTCGAGGTCCGACCACTTCAGCGGCTTGGTCGGGTCGTAGCCCGCCTTGGTGATGTAGACGGTCTGGGTGCCGACGTGCGGCGCGGTGGTGCGGAACTGGAAGGTGAAGGTCCCGGCCTTCACCGCGGTGGCCGGCCAGTCGGTGCGCGGCCAGTCCAGCGCCGCGTACTTGTCGCGGTTGGCCGAGCAGAGCTTGCCGTCCGGGATCAGCGCCTGGTGGTTGCCGTTGGCGTTGGCGATGTTGACCTCGTTCCAGTCGTACAGCGGCTGGGTGCCGCTCGCGGCGACGAGGTCCTTGCAGACCTGGGACACCGGGTGCTCGGGGCCCTCGGCGTAGCAGGCGGCGACCCGGCTGACGGGATTGGTCATCGTGCCGTGGGCGCTGGCGGTGCCGGCGGTGGCACCGGCCACCGCGAGGAGCGCGGCGCCGATCACGCCGACGGACAGGGCATTGCGCTTGATGGACATGGGGTGGGGACTCCTTGACCGTCGTTCCGGGCACGTGTGGGGGAGGAGCGGGCACGCCTGCCCGTTCGGGGG
>NZ_JBIVVI010001792.1:0-1200 GCF_044757675.1 Kitasatospora sp. NPDC091257 | reverse complement strand
GCGGTCGAGGCCGCCGAGGCCGAGGTCCGCGAGGCGATCGGCGACCGCCTGGACGTCGCGGCCGTCAACGGCCCGACCTCCGTGGTGGTCTCCGGCCCCGTCGAGGTGGTCGAGGAGTTCGCGGCGCGCTGGTCGGGCGAGGGCCGCCGGATCCGCCGGCTGACCGTCTCGCACGCCTTCCACTCGGCGCTGATGGAGCCGATGCTGGCCGAATTCGCCTCGTTGCTGGCCGGGTTGACCTTCGCCGAGCCGCGCGTTCCGGTCGTGTCGAACCTGACCGGCGGGATCGCCGAGCCCGGGCTGCTCACCACCCCCGACTACTGGCTGCGCCAGGTCCGTGAGGCCGTCCGCTTCGCCGACGGCGTCGCCCACCTCGACGGGCAGGGCGTCACCCGCTTCGTGGAGCTGGGCCCGGACGGGGTGCTCTGCGGAGCCGCCCAACAGTCCGCGCCCGACGGGGTGTTCGCCCCCGTCGCCCGCCGCGACCGGGAGGACGTGGACACCGCGCTGCGCGCGCTGGCCCGGATCTGGGTCGCCGGCGCGGACGTCGACTGGCGGGCCGTGCTGCCCGCCGGCCGACGGCTCGAACTGCCGACGTACGCCTTCCAGCACGAGCGCTACTGGCCGGAGGCGGTCCCGCCGGCCGGCGACCCGGGTACGGTCGGCCTGGAGCCGGTCGGCCACCCGCTGCTCAGCGCTGCGGTTCAACTGGCCGGTGACAACGGCCTGCTGCTGACCGGAAGGCTGTCGGTGGCCACGCACCCGTGGCTGGCCGACCACGTCATCCTGGACCGGGTGGTGGTGCCCGGCGCCGCGCTGGTCGAGATGGTCTGGGCGGCCGGCCGCCGGGCCGGCTCCCCGGCGATCCGGGAGCTGGTCCTGCGCACGCCCCTGGTGCTGCCCGAGCACGCCGGGGTGCAGATCCAGGTGAGCGTGAGCGCCGCCGGCGAGACCGGTGAGCGCACCGTCGAGGTCTACTCGCGGCCCGAGGGCACCGGCGACGCCGTCTGGATCAGCCACGCGGCCGGACTCCTGGCCGACGAGGCCGCCGCTGCCGACGCCGGACCGGACCTCACCGCCTGGCCGCCGGCCGGTGCCACGGCGCTGCCGCTGGAGGGTTTCTACGAGGCTCTGGCCGAGGTCGGGTACGGCTACGGTCCGGTGTTCCGGGGTCTGGGTGCGGCCTGGCGGGTGGGTGAG
>NZ_JBIVVI010001791.1:0-1200 GCF_044757675.1 Kitasatospora sp. NPDC091257 | reverse complement strand
CCCACCTGCCCCGAACGCCCGCCCATCACGGCAGCGGCCCACCCGCTGGCCGTCCCCGATCCGGACGTCGCGCTGCTGACCCGGATCCGAGACCTTCTGGAGGCCCGACTTTGACCCACTCCCCGCCCGCGACCCCGTCGTTCCGGCCATGAGGCGGGCACTCAAGCAGCGTGTCGGAAGGAGACAACTGATCGCCTTGGAGACCGAGTTGCTCGCCGAACTGCGTGCCGTCAAACACCGCGTACCGCACCTCGCGGGTGGTCTGGTGGCCAGCGTGGACGGCCTGTTGGTCGCGCACGACACCCACGGCACCGAACCCTCGGGACTGGCCGCGATGACGGCGGCCTCGCTCTCGCTGGCCCAGCGGCTCGCCGACACCACCGGTCAGGGCGAGTTCCGCGAGTCGCTGGTGCGCGGCGAGAACGGCTACGTCGCCACGTACGCGGCCGGCGGCAGCTGCGTGCTGACCCTGCTGGCGCACCCCGACGTCAACGTCGGCCGGCTGCACCTGGAGGCCCGCCGCAGCGCCCAGCGCATCGCGGGGCTGCTCAACGACGCCCTCGTGCCCAAGGATCCGCGCGACACGGGCTGACCCGGGCCGACCCGGACCGACCACCGAACCATTGTCCCCATCCGTCACGAACCGCCCATCACCGAACGGGAGTTACCCAGATGACCGACGCACCCGGCGCGCTCAAGCAGGCCATGACCAGCATCGAGGGCGCCATCGGCGCGGCCCTGGTGGACTACAACAGCGGCATGGCGCTGGCTACCCTCGACGGCCCCGGCGGCCTGGACCTCAACGTCGCCGCCGCCGGCAACACCGACGTGGTCCGCGCCAAGATGCGCACCATGGACATGCTCGGCCTCCAGGACGGGATCGAGGACATCCTGATCACCCTGAGCAGCCAGTACCACCTGATCCGCCCGCTCACCGGCCGTACCGGCAAGGGCCTGTTCCTCTACCTCGCGCTGGACAAGGCGCGTGCCAACCTCGCGATGGCCCGCCACCAGCTGGGCCGGATCGAGGCCGAGCTGGAGGTCTGACGCGCAGCCCCGGGACACCGCCCCGGGACGCCACCCCGGCGCGGCGCCCGGGCGCGCGGGTCGCGGGTGCGCGAGCCATGGCCGCGCGGGTCACGGGCGAGGCCCCGGCGGTGGTTCGGGCCACCGCCGGGCTCCGTCCGGCGGGGCTCACCC
>NZ_JBIVVI010001790.1:0-1201 GCF_044757675.1 Kitasatospora sp. NPDC091257 | reverse complement strand
GAGAACACGCCGGCGCAGTGCGCCGCGGCGATCTCGCCGATCGAGTGCCCGAGCAGGAAGTCGGGCGTCACGCCCCAGGATTCGAGCAGCCGGAACGACGCCACCTCGACCGCGAACAGCCCGGCCTGCGCCCACACCGTCCGGTCCAGATCCTCGACGCCCTCGAACACCACGCCCTTCACCGGCCGGTCCAGCAGCAGGTCCAGCTCCCCGCAGACCGCATCGAAGGCGTCCGCGAAGGCGGGGAAGGCCTCGTACAGCTCCCGGCCCATCCCGACCCGCTGCGCACCCTGACCGGTGAACAGGAACGCCGTCCGCCCCTCGGCCACGACGCCCGACACCAGAGTGCCGGACGGTCGGCCCGCGGCCAGGGCCGCCAGCGGGGCGTCCCGGTCGGCGCCGAGCACCACCGCTCGGTGTTCCAGCCCGGCACGGGAGAGCAGCGACCGGGCCACGTCCTGCGGCCGCAGCTCGGCCCGCCGCTCCGCGAAGGAGCGCAGTCGCCCGGCCTGGGCGGCGAGCGCCGCGGCCGAGCGCCCGGACAGCAGCCAGGGCAGCGCGTCCGACTCGACGGCGGAAGCGGCCTCCACCGCGTCCGGCTCGACGGCTGCCTCCAGGATGACGTGGGCGTTGGTGCCGTCGATCTCGGTGCGGATGGTGAGGCCGGGCTGCATGGCGTCGCTCCTTGAAGAGGGCGAGAAGGCGGAGGAATTTTCTCCGCTTCTGGTGACGCTAGCATAGGGGGAGAGATTTTCTCCGGTTAGGGAGTTGTGGATGAGGGCCGACGCGGAGCGCAGCCGGCGCAGGATCCTGGACGCCGCCTGCGAGGTGTTCCTGGAGCGGGGCCCGGACGCCCCGTTGGACGCGGTGGTGCGGCGGGCCGGGGTCGGCCCGGGCACGCTCTACCGGCGGTTCCCCGACCGGGAGGCGCTGGTCCGCGAACTGGTCACCGACCTGCTGGCCCGGCTCACCGAGGCCGCCGAGCAGGCGCGGGCGGCCGAGCCGGATCCGTACCTGGCGCTGCGCCGCTTCGTGCACGCCGCCGCCGATCTGCGGATGGGGGCGGCGATCGTGGTGCTGTTGGAGCACCTGGTGGTGGACGAGGAGCTGGTGGCGGTTCGCCGGGGCACCGTCGTGGCGGTCGAGGGGCTGCTGCGGGCCGCGCGGGAGGCCGGGCGGCTGCGCCCCGACGTGGGGATGG
>NZ_JBIVVI010001789.1:0-1203 GCF_044757675.1 Kitasatospora sp. NPDC091257 | reverse complement strand
CCCCCTCCCCCACCACCGCCTCGGCCAACGAGCGCTTGGCGGCGAGGAGTTCGTCGATCCGCTCCTCGACGGTGCCGACGCAGACCAGCCGGCGGACCTGGACGTCCCGGCGCTGGCCGATCCGGAAGGCCCGGTCGGTGGCCTGCTCCTCGACCGCCGGGTTCCACCAACGGTCCAGGTGGATCACCTGGTTGGCGGCGGTCAGGTTGAGGCCGGTGCCGCCGGCCCGCAGCGAGAGCAGGAACACCCCCGGCCCGTCCGGGGATTGGAAGCGTTCGACCAGCTCCTCACGGCGCGCCCGGGGCAGACCGCCGTGCAGGTAGAGCACCTCCTCGCCGAGCCGGCGCTCCAGGTACGGGCGGAGCATCGCACCGAACTCGGCGTACTGGGTGAAGACCAGTGTCCGGTCACCCTCGGCCAGCGCCTCCTCCAGCAGTTCCGCCAGCCGGGCGACCTTGCCCGAGCGCCCGCCCACCGCCGAACCGTCGTGCAGCAGTTGGGCCGGGTGGTTGCAGACCTGCTTGAGCTTGCCGATCGCGGCCAGCACCGTGCCGCGCCGCTCCACGCCCCGGATGCCCTCGACCCGCCGCAGCAGGTCGGCGACCACGGCCTGGTAGAGGCCCGCCTGTTCGGCGGTGAGGTTGCACCAGACGGTCATCTCCTGCTTGGCGGGCAGCTCGGCCGCCACCGCCGGGTCGGACTTGACCCGGCGGAGCACGAACGGTGCGGTGCGGCGGAGGAGTTCGGCGGTGCGTTCGGGACTGCGGTGCAGCTCGACCGGGATCGCGTAGCGCTCCTTGAAGCGCTCGGCCGGGCCGAGCAGGCCCGGGTTGGCGAAGTCCAGGACGGCGTGCAGTTCGGCGAGCCGGTTCTCCACCGGAGTGCCGGTGAGCGCGATCCGGTGCCGGGTGACGGGAAGCGCGCGGATCGCCCGGGACTGCGCGGTGCCGCTGTTCTTGATGTGCTGGGCCTCGTCGGCGACCACCCGGCGCCAGCGGATCGCGCGCAGGGCGGCGAGGTCGCGCTGGACCAGCCCGTAGGTGGTGATGACCAGGTCCACGCCCCTGACGGCCGCGGCGAGTTGCTCCGCGCCGAGGCGGCCGGCGCCGTGGTGGACGTACCGTCGCAGACCGGGGGCGAAGCGCGCGGCCTCGCGCTGCCAGTTGCCGACCAGGGGCAACGGGCCCACCCGCCGGGTGGGGA
>NZ_JBIVVI010001788.1:0-1208 GCF_044757675.1 Kitasatospora sp. NPDC091257 | reverse complement strand
TCACTGATCTTCGCCTACTTGCGGAGCATCAACTTCAAGATTCAGATTGAGTTCCGATCGTAGCGGGAGAGGGAGGTCGACGCCGCCGAGCGCGGGCGCGGCGGAGTCCGCGTACCGGACGGAGACCTGCTCGAAGGTGATCACGATGCCCTCCGGGGCGGGGTCGGGGCGGCGAACGCCGGCACCAGGCCGAGCAGGACGGTCAGCACGGCGGTCAGGGGCAGCGCGGGGACGGTCGGTGGGACGACGGTGGGGGCGAAGGCGGCCGGGTCCCGCGCGGCCAGGTAGACGGTGAGGGCTGCCACGGCCGCGCCGGAACCGGCGGTCAGCCATTCCGGAAGGGCCCACGGGTCCGGCCGGTAGCGGCTTCTGACGGAGCGTCGGCCGCCGAGCAGCAGTCCGGCGAAGGCGGCGGCCAGGCCGAGCAGCAGGACGGGCAGGGCCCAGCCCGCGCCGCCGGCCGTCAGCAGCCCGTACGCGGCCAGGCAGACCCCGAGCAGCCCGGCCAGGGTGAGTGCCGCGGTCGCCCGGGCGAGCCGGCGCGGGACGTCGGCGGTGCGGCCGAAGCCCCGGGTGTCCATCGCGGCGGCCAGCGCGATGGACCGCTCCAACGCGCCCTCCAGTACCGGGATTCCGACGCTCAGCACGGCGGCGACGCCCTTGTCGGTGCGGCCGCGCAGGCGCCGTGCGGCACGCAGTCGGCGGACGTCCGCGACCAGGTTGGGCGCGAAGGTCATCGCCACGACGACGGCGACGCCCGCCTCGTAGAGCGCGCCGGGCAGGGTGCGCAGCAGGCGGGCCGGGCTGGCCAGGGAGTTGGCGGCGCCGACGCAGATCAGCAGGGTGGCCAGCCGCAGCCCGTCGTACAGTGCGGCGAGCAGCCCCTCGGCGGTGACCCGGCCGCCGATCCGCACGCCCTGCGCCCAGACGGGCAGCGGGAGTTCGGGCAGGGTGAACAGCACGTGGGTGCCGGCGACCGGCGAGCCGAGGAACACGGCGAACACCAGCCGGATGCCGAGCACCAGCAGGCCCAGCCGCAGGAACGCCCCGTACGAGCGCGACCAGGGCGCATCGCCGCGCCGGGCCGCGACCACGTACCCGGCGACGGCGGCGAGCAGCAGCAGGATCGCCGGGTTGGTGGTGCGGGTGGCCGCCGCGCCCAGCCCGAGCGCCCACAACCACCAGGCCCCGGGGTGCAGTTGACGGGG
>NZ_JBIVVI010001787.1:0-1209 GCF_044757675.1 Kitasatospora sp. NPDC091257 | reverse complement strand
CCGCTAGCCCGTCCTGACCACCGGAGCGGCGCGGAGCCGCGATTCGGGAGAGTCTGGGACAAATCCCTCCCGGCGTTCCAGGCACGTTGCAGGGCGCCGAGCAGGACCGGTGAGCCGGACAGGGCACTGCTGCGGACCTCCGGCCGGGCGATGGAGATCCGCGCCAGTTCGTCCTCGACGAGCGCGCGCAGCCGCTCGCCGCCGGCGCTCGGCACCACGCCGGAGAGGACCACCAGTTGGGGGTCGACGACGGCGACGATCACCGCCAGTCCGACGGCGAGCCGCCCGGCCAGCTCGGTGAGGAAGGCGTCGCCGGCGCCCGGGAGCGCCAGCGCCTTGGCGATGGACTCCTGCGCGGTGGCCGCGCCGAGCCCGTGCTCACGGGCCAGGGCCCGGACGGCGGGAGTGCCGACCAGGGCCTGGAACCCGCCGAACTTGCGGCGGCGGGCGTCCCACTCGACCGGCGAGTCGGGCAGCGGCATGTAGCCGACCTCCCCGGCGCCGCCGGTGAAGCCGCGGTGCAGCCGCCCGGCGATCACGATCGCCGCGCCGACCCCCGCCCCGGCCCAGAGCAGGACGAAGTCCTCGAAGCCGGCCGCGGCACCCGAGGACCGCTCGGCGACGGCGGCCAGGTTCACGTCGTTCTCGATCGACACCGGCGCGCCGATCGCCTCGGTCAGCTCCTCGACCAGTCTCGGCGAGTGCCAGCCCGGCAGGTGGGAGGCGTAGCGCAGCTTGCCGGTGACCGGGTCGGGGGCGCCGCCGACCCCGATCGCGGCGGTGCGCAGGACGCCCTCGGGCAGGCCGGCGGCCCGGACGGCCTCGGCCACCGCGCCGGCGACGGCCGGGACGGTCCCGGCGGCCGGGACGCCCTTGGTGGGCACGGTGTGCTCGGCCAGCGTGGTGCCGGTGATGTCGGCGACGGCGACCCGGATCTCGCTGTTGGTGACGTCCAGTCCGGCGACGTACCCGGCGGCCGGATTCACCTGGTACAGCCGGGCGTTGGGGCCGGGGCCGCCCGCCGTGGTGCCGACCGGCAGGACCAGCCCGGCCGCCTCCAGCCGGGCCAGCAGCTGGGAGGCGGTGGGCTTGGACAGCCCGGTGAGGGCGCCGATCCGGGTGCGCGAGAGCGGCCCGTTCTCCAGCAGGAGTTCGAGGGCGGCACGGTCGTTGATGGCGCGCAGCAGGCTGGGGGTGCCGGCGAGGGGG
>NZ_JBIVVI010001786.1:0-1211 GCF_044757675.1 Kitasatospora sp. NPDC091257 | reverse complement strand
CCGCGACGACGATCTTCGCGGAGGTGGTGGCGCGGGTGGGGGCGGCCGCGTTAGAGCTTGCGAAGTCCACTGAGGACCCTTTCGAGCAGCGTGACGTCGGGCTGGTTTCCGGTTTCGCCGCCGGAAGCGGGCTGGTGGATGGCGACCAGGCCAGCCTCGGCCAGGTCGGCCACGAGGATGCGGGCCACTCCCAGGGGAAGCGAGAGCAGCGCCGACACCTCGGCGACGGATTTGACCTCCGTGCACAGCGTGCAGATCCGCTGGTGCTCGGGGAGCAGGGTGGCCAGGCGCTGCGGGTCGACATCGGCGGAGACCAGGGCCTCCAGCGCGAGTTCGTAGCGCGGGCGGGTCCGGCCGCCGGTCATCGCGAACGGGCGGATCAGCGGGCCGGAGTCGGGTTCGTCCTCGAACTCCTCGAAGTGGCCGGGCTCCTGGGCGGGCCGGTAGCCGGGCGCCGGCTCGGGCGCCGGGGCCGGGTAGCCGGGTGCCGGGGCGCCGTACGAGGGCTGCCGGGCGTACTGGTCGTACTGGCCGTACTGCTCTTCGGGGCGGGGGTACGGCTGCTGGGGCTGTCCGTACTGGTGCCGGCCGTACTGCTGACCGTGGCCGACGCCGGGTGCTCCGAAGGCGTCATGGCCTGTGCCAGGGTACGGAACGCCGTACTGGCCGCTGCGGTCGTCGGGCGGTGTCACGGTTCCTCTCCTCACAAGGTGCGGCGGTGCGGTGCGAGCTTCGGCGCAGGTCCGGAGCCGGTGGTGCGAAGGCCGTACAACGTCCGAACCCGAGCCCGCCGAAGCGGGCCCGGGAAGGACGCGGAGGTGCTTCGAATACCTGGACGGTATCCGACGAACCGTCAGTGCAGGAGACTGCCCTGGAGTTCAGCGCGAAGAGCGGGGGTGAGGACGGCGCCGGCGCGGTCGACGAGCAGGGCCATCTCGTAGCCGACGAGGCCGATGTCGGAGTCCGGGGCGGCCAGGACGGCCAGCGCGGAACCGTCGCTGACGGCCATCAGGAACAGGAAGCCCCGCTCCATCTCGACCACGGTCTGGTTGACCTCGCCGCCCTCGAAGATCCGGCTGGCGCCGGAGGTGAGGGAGGTGAGGCCGGAGGCGACGGCGGCGAGCTGGTCGGCACGGTCGCGCGGGAAGCCCTCGGACATGCACAGCAGGGCCCGGTCACCGTGCCGCAGCACCCGCTCGCTGATCACCGGC
>NZ_JBIVVI010001785.1:0-1212 GCF_044757675.1 Kitasatospora sp. NPDC091257 | reverse complement strand
CCCTCCGCAGGTACCGGCCCCCACGTGTGCCAGTCCCGCACGAACACCACTTGCCACCCCGCCACGGCGCGCCTCCTGAGCCCTAGAACACACTCAAGTATTAGGGAACAGCGACAGCATCGTCGCGGTCGGGCTCCACGGCCCCGGCCTCCACCAGGGCGGGGTGATCCGGGCGGACCTGCCGCGGTCGCCCGCGCAGTGGCCGGCCGCGGCGGAGGAGACGGCCGCCCTGCTGGTCGCCCTCTCCGAGCGGCACGGCGCCCGGCCGCTCCAGGTGCTCCTCTACCTCTGCCAGGATCCCGGCACGGCCCACGTCCCTCCGGTAGTGGACGGGCTGCGGCCACTGGCGCAGGCCCTCCGGGCGGCCTTCGGGCGCCGGGGCGTGGCCGTCAAGGAGTCGCTGTGCGTCTCGGACGGCCGCTGGTGGTCCTTCCTCTGCCGCGGCGACGGCTGCTGCGACGCGGCGGGCAATCCGGTGCGGCGCAGCCCCGACCCCGGTCCGGCGGCCGCCGCCGCGACGGTCGCCGGCCTGGTGCCGCGCGGCAGCCGGAAGGCGATCATCGGCGGGCTGGAGCCCGTCGGTCCGCCGGAGGCCGTCGCCCAGCGCGACGCGCTCGCCCGGGCGGAGGCCGTGGACGCCCTCGCCAGGGAGCAGCGCATCGCCCTGCTCGACCAGGCCGTCGCCGAGTTCCGGGCCGGGGCCGGGGAACTCGATCCGGACCGGACGGCCCAACTGCTGCTCGCCCTGCGGGACCGCCTGGTACGGGACCGCGGCGTCGAGTACGCCCGGCCCGACGAGCTGGCCCCGGCCGAGCGGCTCTGGCGTTTCCTCGCCCGGCGGGCGGTGCCGCCCTACGAGGGCTGCGCGGTGGCCCCGCTCACCCTGCTGGCCTGGACGTCCTGGGTTGCGGGGGACACGGCGACGGCCCGGGTCGTGCTCGGCCACGTCCTGCGGCTCGCCCCGGGCTACCTGCTGGCCGAACTGCTCTACGAGTCGCTCAACGACGGCATGACGCCCCAGGGCCTGTTGGCCGCCGTCGAGGCCCAGCGGCGGCGGCGCGAGGAGCCCGAGGCCACGGCGGCCCCGGTCGACGAACCGCGGCCCCCGGCCGGCGGAGCGCCGAGCGCCGAGGGGTCACCGCCCGCTCAGGAGGTGCCGTCCGGTGGCGCGGCGGCTCCCGGGCCCGCCGCCCCGGGGGCGGGTGCGGCTCA
>NZ_JBIVVI010001784.1:0-1214 GCF_044757675.1 Kitasatospora sp. NPDC091257 | reverse complement strand
GCTCTCGGACACGGGGACCCCTCGCTCCCCCGCCGGCCGCGAGCCCCCGCTGTCCAGCCCGGGCACGGCCGCTCGGCCGCCTCCGGTGCGCAGCCGTCCAAGAAGCGATGTGCGGAAGGAACTACCCCGCCCGGCCGCGATTCATGCACACTGCACGCAATCGACTACGCAGAGCACCGGCCGCAACGCCGAGCGCCCGACCGGGAGTTGATCCCCGATCGGGCGCTGTGCAGGTCAACGGCGGTCAGTCGGTGCCGAGTTGGCGCCGCACCCATTCCTTCAGCTTCTTGCCCCGGCGCGGCTTCGCCTCGCAACCACCGAACAGCGCAAGGCCCTTGATCCGGACAACCGGAGCGTACGGGTCCGCCGCGGTCGTCTCCCGGACGTCGAAGCCGCCGAAGATGCCGATGCCGGATCCCTGCAGGCTCACGTTCTCCGGGACCCTGACCTGGACCCCGCCGAAGATCGCCGTCACCGTGATCTCCACCTCGGGGGACTCGAACACGGCGTCGGTCAGGTCGATCTCCACCCCGCCGAACGCGGCGAAGGCGCTCAGGTGCGAGCCCACCCGCCAACGGCCCTTGCGGGCCGCGCCGCCGAAGACCGCCACCACCGTCGGCGACTCCTGGCGCGCGGGCGGCTGCGGCGGCGGGCCCTGCGGGGCACTCAGCGGCTGCTTCTCGAAGGACAGCGGGCGGGCCGGCAGGTCCCGGGTCAGCGGCACGAGGTCGCCGAAGGTCTTCGAGGCGTACGCGGCCTCGATCCGCTCCGCGTGCTCGTCCGCGTCCAGGCGGCCCTCGGCGTAGGCGTCCCGCAGCAGCTCCGCGACCTTCTCGCGGTCGGCGTCGGAGACCCGCAGGTCCGCCTCCGCGACCGGCGCGTGCGGCCGCGGCGCGGCCTCCGCCCTGGTCTCGGGCTTGAGTTCCGGCTCGGGTTCGGGCTTGGTCATCGGTACGGGCGCCGGCACCGGCGGCTGCCCCGAATCGTCGTGCGACGGCGAGTTGTCCACGGGGGTCAGCCTAGTCGCTCGCACTCCTGCGCGAGTGAGCCCGGTCACGCAAGGCTGCCCTGTCCGCATGCCGACGTCCACCGGGTCCTACCCTGGATGATGCTTCGCCGACGCAGCCGGACCAACTGGACAGCTAAGGACCGCCCCCATGGCTCCCACGCCAGACTTCGAGTACAGCGACCTGCTCCCGTACATGGAGAAGCTG
>NZ_JBIVVI010001783.1:0-1216 GCF_044757675.1 Kitasatospora sp. NPDC091257 | reverse complement strand
CCCCCGGACCGGAGCTTCCGACCGGGGCTCGGGGCCGGTGTGCTCCGGCCGCCCGGGACAAGGAGTACCGTCAGGGCTGCCGAACAGGACGCAGAAGCCGCCGAGAGTGACGGGGATCGGACACCATGGACCTCTCCACCGCCGATCCGGACAGTGTGCTGGACGTCCTCGACCGCCGCCTGGTGTGCGCCCTCCAGGTGGACGGACGGGCCGAGCCCGGCCGGATCGCCGAGGTCCTGGGCGTGTCCGCGCGGACGGTCACCCGCCGGCTGGGCCGGATGCGGCAGGCCGGGGTGCTGCGGGTGGTCCGGCTGCCGGACGTCGAGGACGCGGCCGTGGGCGCGCTGCTGCTGCGGGTCCGGGTGCTGAGCGGCCGGGTGGACGCCATCGCCCAGGCCCTTGCCGACCGCCCCGACGTCCCGTTCGTCGACGTGATGCTCGGCGGCCACGAGGTCGGCGCCGTGATGCTCACCGACGCCGGTTCCCGCGACCGGCTGCTGTACGGGCAGCTGCCCGCGACCGGCGCCGTCACCGAGACCACCACCCACGCGGTGCTGCACGCCTTCGCCGACGCCGGGCAGTGGCAGGCCGGGCACCTGACCGAGGAGGAGGCCGAGGCGCTCGCCCGGCCCGCCGTCCCGCGCCCCGCCGCACCCCCGCCGCTGGACGGCCTCGACCGCGCGCTGCTGGAGCGGCTGGGCGAGGACGCCCGGCAGTCCCACGCCGTGCTGGCCGCGGCCGTCGGCGCGCCCGAGTCCACGGTGCGCCGCCGGCTGCACCGGCTCGACGGGGCGGGGCTGCTGCGCACCCACGCCACCGTGGATCCGCGGCTGCTCGGCATGGCCGTGGACGCCAACCTCTGGCTGGACGTGCCGCCCGGCCGGATCGCCGAGGTCGGGGCGGCGCTGGCCCGTCACCCGCAGGTGCACGGGGTGTTCGCCACCAGCGGTCCGGCCAACCTGCTGGCCACGGTGTTCTGCCCGGACCACGGCGAGCTGTACCGCTTCCTCACCGACGCCCTCGGCCCGCTCGGCGTCGCCCGCGCCGAGACCACCATCACCGCCCGCGCGGTGAAGCGGGCGGGCGTGCTGCTCCGGCAGCCGCCCCGGAGGCCGTAGGGCGTGTCTGACAATTCCCGCCGGGCACCCGACGGCCGTTACCCGCGGGGTAATCGACGCCCGCCGCCGCACCGGGCAGGGTGGTGGCACCCGGTGAG
>NZ_JBIVVI010001782.1:0-1220 GCF_044757675.1 Kitasatospora sp. NPDC091257 | reverse complement strand
CCTCAGCGGGGCGCCGGGGGCGGTGGCCCTCAGCAGTGACACATTCGACGACACATGGCACGCTCACCTGCCGGCAGGGTGCCGGTGGGGGTCCAGTTCGTCGTCGCAGTCATGTGAGCCAGTAAAACAGATGGGTCGAATTCCGCCCAATTGTTTGGCGGAGCTGTCCGCAATGCGGACACATACCCCTGTGACCTGCATGGATACGGCTCGGCGCCGCCACCGGCGGTCCGGATGGTGGCGGCGCCGGGAAACGTGCGCGGGGCGGCGGACTCAGGCCGTCGCCGCGAGCGGCGTCGCGGCGGGCTTCTCCAGGTGGACGTAGCTCAGCCGGCTGGTGATCTGCTCGACCCCGGTCTGGCGGTACCCCTGTCGAGCGTACAGCCGCAGGTTGCCGAGGCTGCGGTGGCCGGTGGACAGCCGGTAGGCGCTCACCGGGCCCTCCTGGGCCATGCGGCGCTCCAGCGCGTCCAGCAGGCGGCCGCCGAGGCCGTGGCGCTGCATCCGCGGGTGGACGACCAGGCGCCCTATCCGGGCGACGCCGTCGTCGCCGACGCGGCCACGGACGGTGCCGACCACCTCGTCGCCCAGCCGGGCGACCAGGAAGTGGTCCTCGGACAGTTCGGCGCGCAGGCTCTCCAGGCTCTGCGTCAGGGGCTCGATCGCCCAGTCGCCGTACAGCTCGGCCTCGGGCTGGTAGCCGAGGTACTGGAGCTTGAGGATCTGCTCCGCGTCCTCGGCCTCCGCAGCCGAGATGATCACGCTCATGCCCATGTGGAGGGGCCTCCCCAGTCGTCGTGCCCGGCGCGCAGAGGGTGGCGCGCTCACGCTCAGTATCCGAGTGATCGCACCACCGTCAAGAGCTGCGTTCGCCAGCGCTCTACCCGGGTGTCAGCTCCGCTCAACCTTCGCGGGGGCGGACGTGAGCAGGGTCACCTCCCGTGCCGCACGGGTTCCGCCCGGTCGCACGGGCTGCTCAGGGGTAGCGCTCCGCGTGGAGCAGCATCCGCAGGCAGGCCAGGCAGCGCGAGCGGGTGGGGCCGATCGAGCCGCGCGGCATGCCGAGCCGCTCGGAGAGCTCACGGTACGTGGGCGGCGGGTCCTCGGCGAGCGCGGCGATCAGCTGCGGACAGCGGCCGGGCAGGGCGGCGACGGTCTCGCGGACCGCGCGGCGGCGGGCTTCGGCGAGGTAGACGTCCTCGGCGGAGGGGGCGGGCGGG
>NZ_JBIVVI010001781.1:0-1224 GCF_044757675.1 Kitasatospora sp. NPDC091257 | reverse complement strand
CCCCGGAGCCGGGGTTCAGCCGTACGGGGAAGCTTCGGTCGGGCGTGGCCTTGCCCGAGGCGGTCACCGTCGTCACGACCTCGACCGGCAACACCGCCGGGGCCTTCATCGCGCGCCCCTCGAAGCCCTGCGGCGCGACCACGACCCGGGCTTCCTTGAACCGCTGCGGCCCCGGGTGCGGCGTGCCGAAGGTGGCCGACAGGGTCAGCGTCATCATGCCGATCATCGTCGTGCCGAGCGCGAGGGCGAGGAAGGCGCCCACGAAGCCCATCAAGCGGTGACGCAGGGTGGCTACGGCGAGCTTCAGCACGGGTTCGCCCCGCTCCCGCCGGGCTCCAACGCCGCCATCCGCAGGGCCACGGTCTCGGCCGTCGGCTCGAACAGCTCACCGGTCACCCCGCCATCGGCGAGGAAGACCACCCGTTGCGCGTACGAGGCCGCCACCGGGTCGTGCGTGACCATGATCACCGTCTGCCCGTGCTCCTCGACGACGACGCGCAGCAGCGCCAGGACCTCCCGCGCGGTACGCGAGTCCAGCGCGCCGGTCGGCTCGTCCGCGAAGATCACCTTGGGCCTGGTCACCAGCGCACGCGCGATGGCGACCCGCTGCTGCTGACCGCCCGACAGCTCGGCGGGCCGGTGCCCACCGCGCTCGGCCAGGCCGACCTCGGCCAGCCCCCGGTCGATCGCCACCGGGTCGATCGGGCGCCCGGCCAACCGCAGCGGCAACTCGATGTTCTGACGAGCCGTCAGCGCGGGGATCAGGTTGAAGGACTGGAAGATGAAGCCCATGTGCTCACGGCGCAGCTCGGTCAAGGCGCGCTCGGAGAGCTCGTGCAACGGCGCGCCGTCGAGCAGGACCTGACCCGCGTCGACCCGGTCGAGGCCCGCCGCGCACTGCAGCAGCGTCGACTTTCCCGAACCCGAAGGGCCCATGATGGCGGCGAAGGTGCCCGCCTCGAAGCCGACGTCCACCCCGTCGAGCGCCCGCACCCGGTTGTCGCCGCGGCCGTACGTCTTGTGTACGGCCGTCAGGCGGACGATGTCGCCCACCCTCCCCGCGCCGACGGAGGCCGGGCTCGAAGCCCGTACCGGTAGAGCCTTGTTCCGGAACACTCGCTCGCCTTTTCCATCGGGGCATCGGTCGGGGCATCGGTCACCCGCCGCACCGACGCTAGGGCCGTTCGAGGTGTCCACACCTCCGGACTGCCCCTGATCTCACCC